>JAYVBW010000138.1:0-9416 GCA_043750255.1 Pirellula sp. | reverse complement strand
GATCTACTTCCAATTTCGTCTTCCCAACCAGACTGTTCCGCCTTATGGCTACTGAAATCCACGCCAATTTGGATTTGCTTGCAACTGTCAAGCAAATTGCGCTAACGCTTTCGATTTCAGAAACACAAGTTCGGGCAGCCATCGAGCTTTTAGACGCAGGAAACACTATTCCTTTCATCGCGCGCTATCGCAAAGAAGCTACCCACGGACTCGATGAAATGGCATTGCGCGCGATCGAGGATGCTTTAGAGAAATCCAGAGAGTTGGCCGCTCGCAAAAAAACCGTCCTAAAAACAATCGACGAACAAGGACTCCTCACGGACGCTCTCCGAAAACTAATCATCGCTTGTACCGACATTCAAACGCTCGAGGCAATCTACTTGCCCTTTAAACCCAAGCGTCGTACTCGCGCAACGACCGCTCGAGAACGTGGTCTGCAACCGCTGGCCGATCTATTATTGGAACAGAAAGTTCTCGGTCGACCCAAGCAAGACGTTCTTAAGCAATATATTAACCTTGACCTGGAAGTGCCCGATTCTGCAACAGCATTGCAAGGTGCACTAGATATCGTTGCCGAGTCGTGGGCCGATCAAGCAAGCACTCGCACTTGGCTTGCCAAAGAAGCTAAAACGCGAGGACGCGTCACCTCGCAAGTCAAACGCGGCAAGAAAGAGGAGGCCAGCAAGTTCGAAATGTATTTTGAGTTTGGCGAACCGGCTGCCAAAATTCCGTCCCACAGATTGCTCGCGATGTTGCGTGGCGAAACGGAAGGCGTGTTGCGCATCGGTATCGATATCGATAAAGAGCAGACGGTCTCCCAGTTAAAAGATCAACTCGTAACCAATCGACAGTTTGAGTTTCATAGCGATCTACTCGGAACCGTCGAAGACTGTTTCGAACGGCTATTGATGCCAGCTACGGAAACGGCGGTTCTCCACGAGCTTAAGGAAAAGGCGGACGAAGAAGCTATTGCAGTTTTCGGCAAAAATCTTCGCGAATTGTTGCTGTCGCCACCCGCCGGACCCAAGACTACGATCGGAATCGATCCTGGATTCCGAACCGGATGCAAAGTCGCCGTCGTCGATGGAACCGGTAAATTTCTAACCAACACAACTATCTATCCAACACCGCCCCAAAACGACGTCGACGGAGCGGGTAAAGTCCTCATTGGCTTGATCACAAAGTACCAAGTCGAGCTGATCGCAATCGGTAACGGTACGGCCTCACGAGAAACAGATGCTTTTGTTGCAAGTCTGCTTCGTAAACATGAGTTAAAAATTACCAAGGTTCTCGTTAGTGAATCTGGAGCCTCGATCTATTCCGCGAGTGAGGTGGCTGCTCGCGAGTATCCCGATCTTGATCTGACCGTACGCGGAGCCATCAGTATCGCTCATCGACTGCAGGATCCACTCGCGGAACTCGTTAAAGCAGATCCTAAGTCCATCGGTGTCGGCCAGTATCAGCATGACGTCAACCAGAAGCTATTGCGCAGACGATTAGACCGTGAAGTGGAGTCGTGCGTGAATAGCGTTGGCGTCGATCTCAATATGGCAAGCGCATCTCTTCTTTCACACGTTGCGGGCATTGGCCCCAAGTTGGCGGAAAACATTGTCCAGTATCGAGACGAGCATGGTCGTTTCGATACTCGATCGCAATTGATTAAGGTTCCAAAACTTGGCAGCAAGGCATTTGAGCAGGCGGCAGGTTTCTTGCGAATACGGGACGGCAAGCAGTCGCTCGATAATTCGGCTGTGCATCCAGAGAGTTATGGAGTTGTCGAGCGCATGGCGTTGCACCTCAATACCGAAACCAAGTCGCTCGTTGGCAATGCGGCCATATCGCAAAAGCTAACGCCCAAAGACTTTGTCGATGATCGGTTCGGATTGCCGACCGTCATGGATATATTGCAGGAACTTGCAAAGCCGGGCCGCGACCCGCGAAGTGAGTTTCGGGTGGTCCAATTTTCAGAAAGCGTCCACTCCATTCAGGATCTCAAGTTGGGGATGGTGCTCGAAGGCGCGATTACCAACGTGACGCACTTCGGTGCTTTCATCGATATCGGTGTCCATCAGGATGCCCTCCTACACATTTCGCAGTTGGCCGACGTGTACGTCAAGGACCCGAGTGAGGTAGTCGCGGTAGGGGACATTCTCAAAGTAAAAGTTCTTGACGTGGACATCGAGCGCAGACGGATCTCCGTTACAAGGAAGTTTTAGTTATCTGGATTGTGCCAATGCATGTCCGCTAGCAAGCAGTGCAAACGAAGCTTTAGGCGAGCGACAGGCTGAAATCTACCGTAGTAGGTTCGGATTTGCAGTCGGTCTAATAACCACCCTGTTCATCGTCATCATCGTCATCGTCTTCCTCATATTCGTTTTCGGGGAATCGAGGGCCTTGGAAAGCGATACCTGGACGGTCGTGAAGCGGCTCGTCGGAACCATCGATGTCAACAACTACCGCCTCGAGCGGGTAGCATTTGGCTTGCCATTGCAATGCCACGTCCTCGGCCTCATCGGAATCTCGAGCCAAAACGCCCCACTGCGCAATGTAGGTTTGCCATTCGGCTTGGTCAGGCATGCAGCCTTCGGAATCCGTCCAAGCTGCGTCGAGTGGTTGTGAGAGGTAGCACTGGAACAAATACAGGTCACAAGGCTTTTCGTTAGCTCGGATCTGTTCGAAATAGCTCTCCGTCGCGATTCCTGCAACAAGCATTTTTTGCTCCACTCGCAATTGAAGCGCTCGTTCATCCGGGCACATTTTCGCGGCAGTGATCAGCCTTTCAAAAGCACCGGAAACGCCACTCATGGTCAAATCATTGATTTTAGAGAGTGGTTGCGCAAGTGCGTGTTGAATGTACGTCGCAGCTTCCTGAGACTGTCCCAGTTGAGCATGGGCAGCAGCTCTAACCGAATCGATGTGCAGTCCGCTCGATTGAAACATTGCAACTTCGCGATCGATGGCCTCCATAGCCTCCTGCGGCCGTTTGAGTTCAAGGAGTCCCGAACTGAGGTAGTAGTTAGTCCAGGGACCTGGTGAATGGCGTTGATGCAATTTTTGCAAAAAGCTCACCTGCAATTCATGTTGGGTCAATGCATGCGCCTTAAGCGCTGCTTCGAAGAGGAGTTCTTTAGAGTCCCCGCCCTCTCGTATGCAAAGATCGAGCACATACAATGCGTCCTGCAATCGATCGGTTTCTGAATAGATTCTCGATAGCGCGAGAGCCGCATCATCCCTCTTGCGATCGAGTTTGAAGGCTCTGGCGTAACACCTTTCCGCTTCACCAGCGTTTCCGATGTATTCGAAAATTTCTGCGGCCCGGAAGTTGTTGTTGACTCCAGTCGCTTCCATTTGCAACGATTTACGTACCAGTTGCTCTAGTCGATCGTTACTTATCGACGTCGGAGGCAAATCTCTGTCCTTGGCAAGTTCGTCGTCAAATCTATCCAAATAGTCGAGATCATTCAAATCGTGGAGTGCTTCCTGATTGGCATCGTACTCCAGTTCGGCCGTCAATCGATCAAGCATGCTGATCGTCATGCCGAGTCTAGCGAGTAATGAAATCAAATACGCAACCTCTTGATTCGAAGCAACCAACGTATTGGCCCATTTCCATACAATGGCTCGATCGCAGTCGGGAGTAACCAAAAAGTTCATTAAGTACAATGCCCGCCCGATGTCTTCGGGGTGCACGAAATCCTTTATCTCGCGATCGAATAGCTCCTTTCGAAATGGTGCGACATCCACACTTGCTTTCAAATCCTTTTCCGCCTCCTGGCCCGCAGCATGCATGCGCTCGGTAAAATCATCCATCCACGGCCCAAGCGGAGTTGGCTCTTTTGACTCAGATGCTTCTGTCGGTTGGACATCCATGTCGGTGGCAACGGTGGATGGTTCGGGCTGCGGCAATGCATTGGGAGCACGCGTATTTCGAACGACGGTTCCCAAGGGTGTGACATCGATCGACTCGTCGAGTATCTGATGCAATCGACGAATCGATTGCCAATCATTTGCCTTCGTAGCCGCTTCTTCGAATTGCACACTCAATCTTTTTGCTTTAGTTATATCGCCGCGTAAGCGATACAACGCAACAAGCCGGACTCCTGTCTCCAACCATTTTGTAATAGCTTTGTTTTGCTTAAGTGTTTTGTTCCACGTAAGAAGCAACTTCTCGGCTTCGTCCCATTCTTGGTTTATTACATGACTGAGGGAAGTTAAGAAATCGACATCGAGATCGTACTCAGGGCATTCCCCACGCGGCGGTAGGTCCTTTAGTATCTTGGTCGTCTGCTCGTCCATTTCCAGCAGCTCAATTAAATCGAGCGTACAACGTTCGAATGTGACAGCCACTTGAGCGCCTGAAATATCGTTAACACTTGGTATGAGGGCGAGCTCGGTCGCTTGTTCCAGTTTGGATCTTGCAGAGTCATGTTGCCCTTCAAAAATATCCATGGCTGCTAACCTCAGCATGGCCAACCAACGTCGGTCGCCACGTTCAGGAAATTCTCCATCCTGGTTGAGCACTTGTTTGCAATGGTATCGAGCCAGCTCATAGTCATCGGCAGCAGTGTGCGTATCGCAGGCATACTCGCGAAAGCACTGAATGCAGGAGAGTTTGCCGATGCGGTGACATACTTCAATGCCTCCGGTGAGGCATTCTTGCATTCCTTCGGAATTGTACCCGTCCAGTGCTCCGGTCGCTTCGGCCAGAACCTCGTAGGCACATGCTCCCATCGAATAGATCATGTTCTCATAATGACCGAGATCCAACGAAGGTTCAATTTTACGTGCCTGCTCTTCGTCTTCAAAGATGGCGATCAATTCGACCGCTCGCTCCCGAACCGTTTCGAATTGCAGCAGCCTTTGGGACAAGGTCATTTGAAAGAACGTGCCAAAAACGTAGAACCCAAGTTGCCCCTCCGAACGAGCCCTCGATCGAAGCTCGCCATATAACTTGTAAGCCGAAGCGCAATATGCGGATTCCATCAAATCGCCAGCCGCGTCGTTTATCCCGGAAAGTTCTCTGTCAACCGAATCCTGTTTTGTCTTGTTCTTTTTTGCCACGCAGCAGGCCTTTGAAGGGATCGAAATGATTGTTCGAATGGCTCGTAATGGTACAGAGAATAGTGTTTATACACTAGTTTCCATTCGATTCGATATATTCTCTCATGGAGCCATCTGGATTGGCCTGCCATACTTTGCCAGTCTCTAAATCAAGTGCAGTCAGCCATTTGCCACCGTAGCAGTAAGTGTCGATGCAAACGAGATGGGGGACTTCGAAAATTTCGCCTTGCCGATCATGAGTGTGACCAACTATTGCTCTTTTGCCAGAGATATGCGGTCCTGGAAGTACATTGGAAATCTTGACCCATCGCAGCAAATCCGAAGGCTGTTCAGCAAGGGGCAAGACAGGATCGTAGTTGGCGTGAACGATAAAATGAGTGTCGTTTTCGTAGTAGTCAGCCATGCGTTTGAGGAAATCTCGATGCGACTTAGGCACGCAAGCAAGGTCTCCTGCAAAGCCATACGAATCCATCGTTTCAACCCCTCCGTGATTGAGCCAGCTATAAGGCTCCATCTGACGCTCGAGGACTGCAATCAGCATTTCTTCGTGATTGCCCATCAACGGTATCAAATGCGTCGTTTGTTCCAACTGAAGCAGTCGTTCTAACACCCCATTGGAATCGGGGCCCCGATCCACGTAGTCGCCGACCGTAACAATCGTGTCGTCGCGAGTCGGTTGGATTGCGTCGAGCAGTGCATTCAAGGCATCTAGGCAGCCATGAATGTCTCCAATAGCAATAGTTCTGGGCATAAACTTTCTATTGTCCATCTAACAAATGGTGCGAAGATCAAAAATTAAGAACGGATCAAAATTCACTTCGGGCAAACGGGATCCAATATTTACTCGTTTCGAAAGTACTCAAAGGATATTCGGACTGGAACAATTCGCATAGTTCAAAAGACTAGTGCGATTTGGATTCCTTCTCCATGTCAAACTCCCGCAGTTCGCGACCTACCAACGTTACGCCTGACACGACCGCGAGCGTTGCGATTCCGCCTATCCAAACGCTGCGAACGAGCCCCAAATAGTGAGCAGCAAGCCCGCTTTCCAACTCCCCTAACTCATTGGACGCGCCAACGAAAATCGAACTTACCGCTGCAACACGGCCCCGCATGTGATCGGGTGAATACAATCGTAATATTGCTTTGCGAATGACGACGCTCAGTCCATCCAGCATGCCAGCGGCAAAGAGCGCTATCACTGACAGGACGAAATTGGTCGATAGTGCGAACACGATCATACAAATTCCAAATCCAAAAACACCTGTCAGAAGTTTAATACCAGCTTTGGCTTTAGGTGGATACCGAATGCATAGAGAAGCCGTAACCAATGCACCAAAGTAAGGGGCTGCGTTGAGGAACCCAAGCCAGACCGCGTCGACATGCAGCACATGCCGTGCGAATAAAGGCAACATCGCAACGGCACCGCCGAACAGTACAGCAAACAAATCCAGTGCCATGGCCGTCCACAGTATTTGCTTCTTTGCGACGAACCGCCAGCCAGCTGTTAGGCTTTCGATAATCGACTCATCATTTAAGACTCGCGGGACCGGTTTTGGTTTAATGCGCAACAGTAATATCCAAGCCAGCGCACCGAAAACGATACTGGCACCAAAGGCCGCAGACATTCCCGCAAGGGCTACTAGGTAACCGGCCAAGACTGGGGCGACTACAGCACAAGCGTGCCAGACCAGAGTTCCCCACGTTGCAGCGCTAACCGCTGCGCTGCGAGGGACGAGCTGCGCCTCGAGACTAGGCAAAGCTGGTTCGGCGAAACCACGTGCTACACCCAGAAAGAACATGATCAAGTAAACGGCACCCAGAAACCATCCTCCAGCAAATCGTTCCGCGAGCAAAAGTGCCAGCGCACATAAGACTTGAACGGTCACCGTACATAGCAATAAGTTTCTGCGATTGAACAGGTCGGCAAAATGGCCACCCACAACAGCCAAACTCAGGGCAGGGATAGCTTGAACCAAACCAAGAAGTCCAAGGAATAACGGTTCGTACGGAAACTGATTTGCTATTTCAAATGGAATCAGAAAAAACAGGATGCGCGTACAAAAAGTCGAGCATGCAAAAGCAGTCATCAAGTAGCGAAATTCAATGAAATCGGTGGCTAACGAAGAAGACTGGCCATTTGCATCCGCCTCATGTGTTCCCGAATCAATCGATGAAGTGATTTAGATCCCCAGTCGCGATTTGAGCCAACCGAGCGGAGAAAGACCTCGCAACGTTGACTCATTCGAGTTTCGCATTAAATGCACTATACTACGTCTCTCTTCAAGAGAAAGATCGCTGCTAACCTGATTAAGTGAATTGATGGTTGTCGCCCCTTCAGACTCTTCGTACGACGGTGAATTTCCTTCGATCGCATTCTCGGTGGGCGATTGTCCAATCTGGTCGACAAGTCCGCTTGGTTGACGGCGAATTTTAAGTGGAATTTTCGGCATTTGATCAATCAACTTCCTAGTCGGAGCCGCTGGCAAATCCGAATCGTCTCTGTCAATCGGATAACAAAGCTGCACGCGCTCATACATATCGGCTCTTTCACGCGGGTCGAGCAATCGATACGTTGCAATCGCAATCTTGGCGCGGCGCACGTCGTCGGCTGACTGATGAACTTGTTCCAGAGTGTGTTGGTCCCCAACGTACTCGTCGGACACGTAATTGCCCCCTGCGAAATCACTCCGGTTATTTTTCAATGCTACCGCCATAGCTTGGGCGGCCGAACGAATGACGTTGGACCGACACTCACCGCGCCTGAGGCCTAGGAGTCGGAAATGAGCCACGAAAGCTTCGTTTTTCTTTTTGTGTTTTATTTTGGAATTGAATTTCATAATACCTTTTAACCCGACCATCCTTAATTCGTTCCGGTAGCGTCTTGCTACTAATATCGGCAACATTGTAGTCGCCGCCATAGTGTCCTAACCTGAAACGGCATGAAGCATTTGACGAACCAAACGCGTAAAAAGTTCGCTAGATTTCCACGGGGGCGATTTCGTTCCCTCAGGCCAATTACAAGGAGCGTGATCTCTCCCAAACCATTTCGCGAAATTTCTTCAGCAATTGAAACAAATATTCCGTGTGGGTAATTTTTTCTCATTTTGGCATCCGATTCAACGAATTTCGAGGAATGTGGATAAAAAAATCTGATCCAGCATCACCTAATGCCAATTCCTGTGTATCTTGAGCTGCAGTCGGGTTGCCAACTCCAAAGCGCCCTTTTTGATCGATCGTCAACCAAAACTCTCCGTAGGTTATGGCATGGTCCTTTCAGGCGAAGAAATCAGAGCACGGCAAGGGACAGATATTCACATCACTCCGTTTTGTGAGGAATGTCTCAATCCCAACAGTTACAACTTAACGTTGCACAACGAGATTTTGGTGTACGAAGAAGTCGTTTTGGATGTCAAGCATCCGAATCGTTTTCGTCGAATCACGATTCCTGACGAAGGACTCATTCTCAGTCCTGGCCAAATATTTCTTGGGCGAACCGTCGAGCACACCGAGACTCACAACTTAGTGCCCATGATAGAGGGACGTAGTTCGATCGCCCGGCTGGGTCTGTTTGTCCACTGTTCTTCTGGATTTGGTGACGTTGGTTTTCGTGGCCACTGGACCATTGAGATGTTCGCCGTTCAACCCGTTCGCATTTACGCTGGTATCCGGATTTGTCAGATTTTCTATCACGAACTCACGGGCGAAGTGCGCGAGTACTCAAGCGAAAAGTATCAAAACAATTGTGACGTCCAGCCGAGTATGCTCTACAAGGAGTTTGCCGGTTGCCGCGAATACGATCAATTGGAACTCAACTTTGGTTCCGTTTCCGCTAGACGCCGCGAGGAGCCTAACAACCGAGCGCATGCGGTTTTAGACGCTTCCATATGACATTCGCAAACCTGGACCAAATCCAATCGCTGATTCCCCATCGAAAGCCGATGCTATTGGTAGAC
Source organism: Pirellula sp. (assembly GCA_043750255.1). Classification (GTDB taxonomy): domain Bacteria; phylum Planctomycetota; class Planctomycetia; order Pirellulales; family Pirellulaceae; genus JBKCUI01. The sequence goes on along the minus strand of JAYVBW010000138.1, from coordinate 399 downwards.
GAAGTGATTGAGCAAACTGAGAAACGCATCGTTTGTCGAAAAACGTTTTCCAACGAAGACTTTTTCCTACAAGGGCATTTCCCTGGATTTCCTCTTGTGCCTGGCGTGATACTGTGTGAATGCTGTTTGCAAAGCGGTGCGATTCTATTAAGCCAGTTTACCCCCAAGGATGGTTCTGTCCCTGTTGCAACGCGTATAGATGGGGCCAAATTCAAGCGAATGGTGCGCCCCGGAGAGACGATTGAAATCGACGTCACACTTAACGAAGTAGTATCGAACGCATACTTCATGACCGGCAAAGTCACAGTGGATGGCAAACTGGCCGCTAGACTTGATTTTGCGTGCAGTGTTGCCAAGCCAACAACTTGAAAAGATTAGACGTTCCATTAAGTGACTGTG
>JAYVBW010000137.1:0-3290 GCA_043750255.1 Pirellula sp. | reverse complement strand
TCAATTCGTCCACAACACCCGGAAACGAGGAAAAGCACTCCTCCAATCACTCGTCGAGCGACTACTCGCTTGACCTCCCCGAAACACCGTATGAGCCTTTTTGGTAACTGTGAAAAATCGCAAATCAGCTTGTGAATCCCGCTAAAGACTTAAGTTACGAACGTTCAACATGACAGTAAAGAACCGAATACGCAATTCTTCAGGTATGGACAAATTGGAAGCTCGAGAACTCCTGTCAGGTTCATCAATTTCCAATTGGTGTTCCATGCCACAGACGCAGGCTTTGACGTCTGGACTCAACGATTGCCAAGTTGTTACTGCATCTGATTGCACTCTGACTGGCTCAGCAGACGATTTCACAACGAGTAGTAGTCTGGACGGCTCGGATTGCGTTGAGTCTGACACAACGGACGGTGTCGACAATTTGAACAACTCGGAAGAATCGGACGCAAGCGAAAGCGTAAGTACTGTAACCAATGTTAGCGAATCCAGTGGCGAGAACGCATGTGCAGTTGACGGTTCATCCACTGAACAGTCTAGCAATATCGAGACCAGTCTAGGTAGCAGCCGAGAATTTAATGGTTCGTCCTATAACTTAATCAAGAACAAAGGGAACAAGCTTACTTATAAAAACACATCTTTGCCAGGTGGCCAGCGCACGGTCGATTTCAATCCCTCATCGGGGACCTTCAAGACGCATAGTCCTGTAACCTTAGATCTAGATGGAAGCGGTGCGATTGAAACAACGGGTTCTTCGACTGCCAAGAACCGAACGGGCGGAACTTCGGTTGGTCATACGGTCGCGTTCGACATCAATGGCGATGGAGCCCGCGAACAAATTGAATGGCTCAGCGGAAACGGCGATGGGTTATTGGTAGATGACCGTGATGGTGGCGCGTCCAAAAGTATGAATGGTAACCGACTGTTTGGCGACGCCAATGGTCAGTATTCATCCGGATATGAAAAGCTCGCCAAGCTGGATGTTGATGGGGACGGCATGCTCTCCGGTTCCGAACTGGATGGACTGAAGGTATGGCAGGACAACGGAGATGCAAGGGTTCAAAGAGGCGAAATGAGGTCGCTTGCTGAAGTCGGAATTGACCAAATCAGTGTGCAGCGCCATGACGTTACTAATTCAAACGGCGAAATATTGATGCAGTCGATCGCACAACGCAATGGGCAGAGCATTCTCACTGAAGACGTTTGGTTCGGCCAAGCGTAGCACAGGGCTAATTCCGTCCGACTTCAGTTGTTGACGGAGAGAAGTACTCCTAAAGCTCGTCGGAGCTGTACTAAAGATATAGAATAGTCTACATGCGAGGAAACTAGCGCCTGCTCTGCAACTGCCCGGCGCTGTAATGCATCTAAATAAGTACGGATGTAAAGTTGGGATACTTGATCGAATTCTTCCGGAAACTTAGTTCGGCGTTCGAGTAAAGCGTTAACTTCAACGTTGGCTGCCGTGACGGCCGCATTGCGTTGCTCTGCTTGATCAGCAAAGCCTTTCAGGGACGCAAGTGCATCTCTAACCTCCTGGCGGATTTGATCGATAGTATCTTCGAAAGTAGTTATCTCACGCGAAATACTAAGCTCAGCTTGTTTGGCGCGACTTCGAGCGGCACGATTACCGATCGGAAACTCGTATGTAAAACCAACAGAATAGGTTGGCGCTCGCTCGCTGAACTGATCTCCTATTGAACGAAATGCTCTGTAATCTCCATTTATTCCAGAAACGTATGTTTCAAGAATCAAGGCCAATTTGGGTAAGAGCTGGTGCTGTGCAATATTATGATTCACCGTTGAACTTTGAATACGCTTTAAGGCTGAACGTAGCTCGCCTCGATTTTGAATTGCAGTCGAAAACAAAGAACCAATCTCGAGTTGGATCGGTTCCGCAAATGGGGTTTCTTGCGGGATAAGCTCCATTGGAACATCGAGAGTTCGGTCCCCTACCTGGCGGACTAAGTCGTGCTGGGCACGTTGGATTTTTACTAAAGATGCTCTCAGATCGGCAAGCTGTGCCGACAACTGTGATTCGACCTGAGCAACCAAAGCTGGCTGCGCGTCGATTCGCCGGCGTCGTTCCAACTCATTGCGAAGTTCCTGTGTGTTGGCAACTAGAGCGAGGCGAATGCAGTAGTCCGCGCGAGTCCGGTACAGTTCCCAGTAGGCTTGAACAACACGCTGAAGAACATTGTTGATTTGTGTTTGGTATTCCGCGTTAGTGGATTCCGCCTGTAGATGTGCCAGTACAACTTGGCCTTCATTCACCAGTTTTCCGCCATCACGAAGTAAAGGTTGGGTATAACGCAAGGTCATTCGAGAAATACCGCGGTCTGGGGGATTGATGAACTGTGAATTTGTATGATTGAGGCGTACGTTTTGCGTGGATTCAAACTGACCTCCTACTCGATTCGTTCTTCGTAGCCCAGCATCGAAAGCTAAATCTTCTTCCAGTTTTCTCCTGCTACCCGGGCCAGCATCTAAATCGCTCCCGGTCGGCTCGTCGGTGTCTGTCCAAATATTCTTCGTAAACAGAATCCAGTCAAAATTCGCGTCCGTTTGAGTAACCTTTTCCAGCTCTATAAAAGATTGGAGTCGTGCAATTTCAATTTTTTTGGACTGCCGGAGCGCCGCAGGCACTAATGCGGACAGAGAAACGGTCATCGTTTGATCGGCAGAGATTTGAGGAATTAGAACTTCGTCTCGCCAAGTCCCTGCGTTGGGTTGACCTTTTTTATCTACGGCTGGGGAAGAGAGTGGCCACGCTTGAATACCTTCCAATACCACTGTAGTTGGCATGGATTGAGGCGTAGGTAAACTCAGGGGTTGATTTGCTTCATCCGGTACCAGTCTGGCAAATGCAGAATCGACTATCAAAGCGGGACGGCCCAGTGTAACTATGCTCAAGTTTTTCGGCAGATTGTTTTGCCAGGGTACCGGGGCATAGGTCGTCCGCGGAGTTCCCAAGGTCACCAAAGCGAGGTTAGGCGTGCGCGGCGCTGAGGGGTTGTCGAGGTTTAGCTGACTCGGGTTCGGATCTCCGATGTTATGGTTAAGCGCGTTTGAGTTAATATTCCCCTGCCCGCACAAGGCTAGCGGATGCGCAGTTAAAGTAAGCGTGACAACAAATCGCCAAATTCTAAGCATCAATCTTGTTTTCTGCTTCTAATAGTCGCAAACGCTAGCGTTATTTATATCTCGCATTATCAGAATTATCGGCATAATCCAAATGTCCGCTATAATCAAACGCGGCAAGTTCAAGCTTTCCATAGGAACTCCAGGTCTGG
>JAYVBW010000136.1:0-8081 GCA_043750255.1 Pirellula sp. | reverse complement strand
AAACTCGGTTGAATCATATCGTGTAAAGAACAGCCTCGCCATGAAACGTGTGTTGTGTGAAAAGCCAACCACTCAGCCGCTTGCGAAAGCCAACCTTCGCCAGTTGCGAATTTCTTGAGATCGTAAAGATGGAGCATCTCGGCCAACATCAGGAACATCACCATGCCGCGGTACACATCGACGCTGGCGATACGAACACTCGTTTTTGGATCAGCGATTGAATTTGGAACAGAAATTAAAATTGCCATAGTCTTCAGTCTACTCTCCAGAGGAGCACAACGCAGGTGGCTTCGCAAAGTTCTCCGCGTCCGATCTCGCCAACCCCTTCTCCCGTTTTTCCCTTGATCGAAATTCGGTCAGGTTGGATTTGGAGGATTTCGGCAATCCGCTTTTGGATGAGGTCTTTGTGCGGAGATAATTTAGGACGCTCCAACTGGACAACGCAGTCCAAATTGACAATGGACCAACCGCCTTCGCGAACCGCTTCCATTCCGTTCGCGAGCATATCGGCTGAGTCGCGACCGCAATTTTCTTCGGAAGTGTTGGGGAATAACTGACCAATATCAGGCAGTCCAGCAGCGCTGAGAATGGCGTCGGTGATTGCATGCAACAAAACATCGGCATCCGAATGTCCGATGAAATGCATTTCCGCATCTAGCCGAATTCCACCCAAAATCATCGGTCCGCCCGACGCGATCCGATGTGAGTCCATGCCCAATCCAATGCGCAAGCTTGAGAACGCGTTCATGCTCTGGGACGCCACTATGCAGAGCCCAAAGGGTTAAAGTACTCCGGTTCCGATCCTTCCTTCCATTTGATGTTGCAACCAACGCTAGGGCGTTGTTCGTTTGAAACACACTTGCCAGCGAGTAAGCTATCCAAAGCAGAACGAAGGTCTTTGCCAGTTAGCGGCTTGTCCGACTTAGGCCGGGAATCGTCTAGCTGTCCTCGATAGACCAAGCGAAGTGCTGAGTCGAAGACGAAGATATCCGGCGTGCAAGCCGCATTGTAAGCGACCGCGACCGATTGAGTTGCGTCATGAAGGTAAGGGAACTTGTAACCCTGTTTGGCTGCCTCAGCCTTCATCATTTCTGGGCTATCTTCAGGGTGTGCGACTGAATCGTTGGAGTTGATTCCGACAAAGCCGATCCCTTTCGCCATGTAATCGTTGGATAGGCGAGTTAGCTCGGGTGCAACGTGCTTTACGTAGGGACAGTGGTTGCACATGAAGATAATAACCAACCCTTTCCTGTCGCGGAAATCGGACAAGGAGAGACTTTGGCCGTCGATATTCGAGAGTGTAAAATCGGGAGCACGTGTTCCCAATTCGAGCATCGTGCTGGCGGTTCGAACCATAGGAGTATTTTTTCTTTCTGTGTTGTGATACTAGCCGATCGCTCCGCGATCTTTTTGTTTTGTAATGGTCAAAACGCGTTGGGTGACCTGAAAGTTTTTCGACCTCGGAGTGGTCGTCCAGAGGGGGCTACCTACCTTTGCCTGTGTAGACAGCGTCCTCAGTAACAATCTTGTCCATATAGATGTCATGGCTTTCGACTGGAATGCTCTCAAACATTTGGCACTCAAAGGCCAAAGCGATGAGAGGAGCGTCGAGTCTCGCATGCTGGAGTAGTTTGTCGTAGTAACCTTTCCCGTGTCCGGTTCGTCCGCCAGTTCGGTCGAAAGCAACTCCTGGCACCATGACTAAATCGAGATCGGTTGGCTGGAGGCGTTTCGATTCCACGGATCGTAGTTCGTGTTTTGGCTCCAGGATGCGATACATTCCCAGCTCCAATTCTTCCATATTTTCGAGCCAGAACAACTCAAGTTCACCATTGAGGCAGTAGGGTACAATAATGCGTTTGCCGCTGGCGACGGCAGCGGGCAGGGCCTGTCGGGTTCGCACTTCATCGCGTACATCGACGTAGAACATGATTGTATGGGCTGCTTGGTACTCCGGCAGTTCGATAAAGCGATTGACAATTTTCTTGGATAACGAGTCTTTTTCCGTTTGGGAACGTCGATTTTCGTGAGCCTGCTTACGAATTGCGGTCTTCAATTCGAACAGTTCAGAAACAGGGGCTTCGTCCATCGATTGGGTCCTTGTAATCGTTTAGTGTGAAAAATGGCGATGCAAGAGATAGTAACAACGCCCGTGCATCCTTCCAATCCGGTTTTGTTAATTGTTTAACCCGCGCAGCGGCTAGCGGGCTAGTCGCCTCGACTCATTTCCGCTCCGAAACTGCTTGCGAGCATCGGACGGTTTTCGACACGCCCGCGATTCTGGCTTTAGGGCCTCGATCGGTGAAACATCCGTGCGGCCTGCGAATGCGAGGCAATTTCCTCCGCAAAATCACAGAAACGCCAACTTCCCACCAACTTAAGTCGGGTCAAAACTTGTGCATCCTCTGGCCGCAAATTACGCTAAGGGAGTTGGGCTAAACCGTTGTTACTTCAGAAATTAAGACTTGTTAGGCCGCCATGTACGCGTTGCTTCCCTATATTTGGATTATCTTTATGGTCAGTTTGGTCGCGGCCGTGATCACGGTTTTAGTGAGGGAGCGTCCCAAGAAGGCTCCTAAAAAAACGGCTGTGCAGGAAGCCGACGCGGTTTCGGATCCCACTGAGGAGTCCGTACCGGTTCTCGATTTTGGTGACGAGATGGCGCAATTGGAGAAGAAATAGGTATCCTTTGGAGAGCTCCAATTAGTAGATTGCCTCACCACAAAGTTCGATGAATCATGAATTTGGATTGGCAGACCGATGGCTGGATCATCGTTGCGGGCTCGCTGTGCGCGATTGCAGCCTCGTTGCTCGGCAATTTCCTAGTTCTCCGTCGACTTAGCTTAATGGGAGATGCGATCAGCCACTCCGTCTTGCCAGGCATTGCGGCCGCTTTTTTGTTTAGCGGAACCCGAGGTTCCGTCGTCGTCTTGATCGGTGCCGCCAGCATGGGGTTGCTGACAGTATGGCTGACAGAGTTGATTCGAAAATATGGAAAAGTCGAGGAGAGTGCAGCGATCGGCGTGGTGTTTACGTCGCTGTTCGCCGTTGGCCTGATCATGATGGTTCGGGCAGGAGATAAGATTGACTTGGACCCTTCGTGTGTGCTTTATGGCAATCTCGAAATGATCATCTTGGAAAAAGTTGCGACGCCATTCGGGGAGGTTCCGCAAGTCGTTGTCACCATTAGTGTCGTTTGTCTGCTCAACGCAATTTGCATAGCGGTCTTTTTTAAGCAATGGCAGGTTTCGACGTTCGATCCGCTACTTTCGCAGGCTCAAGGGATTTCGCCGACACTGTTTCATTACATGTTAGCATCGTTGGTTGCTGTCACTTGCATTGCAAGTTTTGAAGCAGTCGGAAATATTTTGGTGGTGGCCATGTTGGTCGTCCCGGCAGCAACTGCGTTTTTGCTTTGCAAACGGTTGCATGCAATGATCCTTGTCAGCGTCGTGATTGGAACCGCTTCTGCCATAACGGGTCATATGCTTGCGATTTCCGTTCCGGTCGCTTTTGGGTTTAAGTCGGTCAATTCTGCGGCAATGATGGCTGTAGCGAGCGGCATTTTTTTGGTCATCGCAGTGATTGCTAGCCCTAAGGCGGGAGTGCTCGTTCGTTTGATAGAACAACGAACGGTTGCACGCAAGATTATCGGAGAGGACATTTTGGCTTTGCTTTATCGTCATTCGGAGCGAAGGATGGAGAATAACAATATCCCGGAAAATCGATCGGTCCTTGCAAAGCGTGATATCGCTGTGCAGCTTAAAATAACTCTGCAAAGACTAAGCTCGGTCACGTCCGAACTCGTTCGGAATGGTTGGGTTTCTATGACCCAAACATCGGTTGCCCTTACTGACAAAGGGCATCGAGTCGCGCAAAACTTGATCCGTTCGCACCGATTGTGGGAACAGTATTTGTCGGTCGAAGTCAACGCTAGCGATGCGAGACTGCATGCCCAAGCCGAGTCATTGGAGCACTTTACAAATTCTTCGATGCGTGACAAGCTAGACGCAGAAACGGGCCAGTCCATGCTGGATCCACACGGACGCAGTATTCCACCGGAGGGTTAGAATCTCATGTTTCGTCTCATTTTTCCATTGAAAAGGCGTTGCATGTTGGGGTGCGTTACGGCGGGGTTATGCGTCACTTCGTTCTGCGTCGCAAATGCCGTGCAAGTCGTTCCAAATGTGGGATTGGAGGCTGCCAGTGCTCAACCGCAAATTACGCCTAATATTGACGAAGAGCAAGTTGAAGTGAAAGACAAAGCAAAGCATTGGAACCTGTCATTGCCAACTTTCGGGGGCAAACAGTTCTGGACCGACTACCGATGGTGGCAGGGCTGGCGAGTTCAATACAACAGTACACTTGATCACTGGCGATTGCTCGATCCAAACTCGGTGCGGAAGTCTTGGGGCGGACGGCAAGCGATGCTTGACGAGTTGAACAAAGTCACCGCGTCTAATAGAGCCTTGGCCAATCCGACCGAGGTAGTCCTTTTATTGCACGGTTTGATGCGTACATCGAGCAGTATGGATCCGATCGAAGCGGAGTTGTCTCGGGTTGACATCGAGAACATAAAATTGCATCCGCAAGTCAGCAAAAAGCGCACGGCTGTTTTGTTTTCTTATGCCAGTACGCGCGACCCTATTTCCACCCATTCGGCCGCTCTAAGAGAACTGGTTGAGAATTTGCCAGGTCAGCCACTTATTAGTATGGTAGGGCATAGCATGGGTAACATTGTATTTCGACATGCGATTGGGGAGTGGCAACGAAACGGTGATCCAAAACAAGTACTTCCGCGAATGAATCGTGTTGTTATGTTGGGGCCCCCTAATCAAGGCTCTTCGTTTGCGGCGAATCTGTCGCGACTGGGAATATTTGAAACCATTACTGGAACCGCAGGGATGCAGTTGGGACCAGAGTGGGATAATTTTCGTAACGGGCTAGGTACACCGCCATGTCCCTTCGCCATTGTTGCTGGCGATATTTCCAAAAATTCAATTCAGAATCCGTTACTTCGTGGCCCCGGCGATGGCGTTGTCACCCTAGAGGAGGCTGCATTGGACGGAATGACAGAAATCGCAAGTGTCCCCGTCGTTCACTCATTCCTAATGAACAATTCTTCCGTAGTGCGTGCCACCGTCGCTTTTCTTTCGGGAAACGGACTCAAGGATTCGTTGAACGCCAAGTAAACAGCCTATTGAAAGTCAATTGAGAGATTCAAAATGAAAACGCGTTGGAACGAACACGAAGAGCCGAGCAATAAAGATATCCGCGATGAGATACTTCGATTTTTACTAATGATGAAGCCGGGGGAGAGCATTTGTCCGTCGGATATCGGACGAACATTCGGCTCGAAATGGCGAGAGCTGATGACGACGGTCCGAGAAGTTGCGTCCGACATGGTCCGCGACGGGGCGATCGAGATCACGCAAAATGGAGAGGTAGTCGACATCGACGAAAGAAAAATCGAGACGCTCAAGGGGCCAATAAGGCTCAGACTGACGAAACGCTCGTAGCGTTCCGCCTTGCAGCGTTGCATAATACGTCACGTTAAATGTCCGACGGCGCATGTCGGACTGGGTGGGTAGGATGTAATGGATGTTTTTTTTAATTGTCGCAACAAAGTCGAGTTGATGATGTGCAAGAAATTCCGAGTGTGTCACGCCGTCGCCGTATTTAGCCTAGCAATGAGTCCAACACTGATTGCTCAAACGACGGTCGAAAAAATCGACACCGCCATAATCGATAAGATTAAAGAGGAAGGACTGCAGCGTTCCAAGGTAATGGAGTCGATCAGTTTTCTAACCGATGTCCATGGTCCTCGATTGACGGGCTCTCCCCTCACTAAAATAGCAGGTGAATGAACGCGTTCAGCCAGACGATGCAAAACAAGCGTCGATCATCATGGCGACGTTCGTGTTCCAAGCTGCAGTAAGAGACGAAAAACTACCCCGCAAGTTGCTCGATGGCGGTGTCGTAACCGCGCCAGCGACTTCGACGCCATCGGTGAGTATTCCGCAGGTTCCAGCCCTAGAGGCCCAAGTTCCAATATCGGGAAATCAACAGTGAAAAGACGACACTTTTCTTTGATCGCCACCGCTCGTTCCCAAGCCAGAGCTTGGAAACGAGGGAAATTCTGCGGTCTAGGGAAGCGGTATCTTCCGAAATTCCTGTGAGACTTGAGTCCGGTTGTGATGTTACCCTTGTTGGATATGAATCCGTTTGGTTACACTATAGAGGTGGGATGTGCGAACGACGCACAGGCGGTCCCGCATTTCAATAGTCACGCAAGCCAATTGGCTTGGAATACGCATCCTGGAGTTTGGAATGAAAAAGATAGAAGCCATTGTTCGTCACTTTAAGTTGGAAGACGTCAAGAACGCACTCACCGAACAAGGCATCCATGGAATGACCGTTAGCGAAGTGCGTGGTTACGGCCGTCAAAAGGGACATACGGAAATCTATCGCGGTACTGAGTACGCGGTCGATTTCGTTCCCAAGGTTAAAATAGAGGTGGTTTGTGCAGATGGCGAGCTTCAAACCGTTATTGACACTATTGTAAAGACTGCTCAAACCGGGCAGATTGGTGACGGCAAAATTTTCGTTTCAGAACTTCAAACTGCTGTGCGAATTCGAACCGGTGAGACCGGTCAAGACGCACTGTAAGTATTCCAAACAAATTGTCCACATTACATCCGCAAGTAGTAAAAGCGCGTTCGCATCTAGCGGACGCGCGTCTCAAAGCGGCCAATCTTCACCATTCGGGTGCTACAGGTCCACAAGTCTGCTTTGCGTGGGCGGACCAAGTCGACCAAGTTATCAACGACTTAATCCAAGCTGCTCTGACTGGCTTGGCAAATCCGCTCGACGCGTCGTGCTTTGCATTCGTTGCATTGGGTGGATATGGTCGGCGGGATCTTGCCCCGTTTTCTGATATTGATTTGATGCTGCTTTATAGGGGAGTCAGTGAATCGCAGGTTGCACCGCTTGCGCGCTCCATCGCTCAAATGATTGTTGACGCCGGCCTGCAACTCGGATTCACTATTCGGACTCCCTCCCAAGCCCGACAAGCCGCTTGGACCGATGCGACTATTTTGACCTCCCTGGTTGAAATGCGATTGGTGGAAGGAAGTCAGGCACTGCTCGACGGATTTTTGAACGCGTTTCGCATTGGCTGTAAGCGGCGGTCGAGGCGACTCGCTGTGCTGATTGAAAAGGAGAGGTTTGTCGAACGACAAAAATTCGGCGAGTTGGTATACCTGTTGCATCCCAACGTCAAGCGATCACGCGGTTGTTTGCGCGACGTTCAAATCGTTCGCTGGATCGGCTTTGTATGCTTTGGTGAGAAAGACCCTGAGCAGTTGGTTGAAATGGGGTTACTAGCCCAAGAGGATTTTCGAGCGATTCAAGACGGATATCAATATCTGCTGCATTTGCGTAACCAATTGCATTTTCTAGCTGGTCGCGCACAGGATTCACTGGACCGACCGAAGCAAATCGAAATGGCTGCTTGGTTGAACTTTAAGGGAACCGACGGTGTTCTGCCGGTCGAAGAATTCATGCAGCAGTATTTTGAATATACGAGCGAAGTACGCTACAGTTCGGCCAATTTCGTCGGGATGGCTCGGTCTCGATTGAGCGTAGTCGGATACCTGTCCCGCTTTATCGCTTGGCCCATTTCAAAAAGTATTCGATTGGGAGTAAAGGAAATATGGGCGACACGGTCGGGACTTGAAAAGCTGCAATCGGATCCCGCCAAAGTGTTGGAATTGATGCAGGTCGCCAATCGCTATATGCGGCGTATTGAACACAAGACTTGGCGAACGATCAGGCGGGCTATGCTTCGCCGTCGCGACGATCAAGTTGGGTTGGAGGCGATTGAGCGGTTTTTGCAATTGATAGCACAGCCAGGTCGACTTGGAGAGATATTGAGGCGTTTGCATGAACTGCGAGTTCTTGAGCAAATCATTCCGGCGATGCGACACGCTCGATGCCTATTGCAATTCAACGAGTATCACAAGTACACGGTGGACGCGCATTGCATTCGGTCGGTGGAATGCGCTGAGGAATTCGGAAAG
>JAYVBW010000135.1:0-2836 GCA_043750255.1 Pirellula sp. | reverse complement strand
CTATTCCCGATGCAAAGCCGAATGTACTGGTGATCCTGGCGGACGATTTGGGGTGGGGCGAGTTGGGGTGTCAAGGTTTTACGAAAGAGATACCAACACCGAATATCGATTCGCTAGCGACCAATGGAGTCCGCATGACCAACGGCTACGTAAGCGGTCCCTATTGCAGTCCGACTCGCGCTGGTTTCATGACGGGACGCTATCAACAGCGATTTGGTCATGAATTCAATCCGGGACCTGCTGAGTCGGCCGTAAAGAACTTTGGACTGTCGCTCAATGAGAAAACCATCGCCAACTATTTGAAGGATGCTCAGTACGCGACAGGCTGGATTGGAAAGTCACACCTCGGCTATAAGCCTGTGTTTCATCCGCTGAAACGTGGTTTTGATCACTACTTCGGATTCTTAGGCGGAGCCCATGATTATTTTGATGCTACCGGCGACGCGTCGAATCGGATCGTCACATTTTTACCTTGACGCGAAGAATCTTACGGCCGACAATGTTCGAGATTCCGTCGAAGGGCTCCTGGGTGGACATATTCGATCAGTACGCTACCTTTGGTCGGGTCCTGTATAACTCCAAGACGGCAGATAAATCGGGCAAGAGCGGCATTTGCTGATCGGCTAAGCAGCAACCAAACGTCTTCCGCAGCCGCAAGGCTTCCCATCCACGTGTGGACGTAGCCCTAGCCGCATTACCCAGCTTTCAGCGTCTTCCACAATTTGGTTCAAATCTCTGTGGACACTGTCTCCAGCCGATTAGACTACGCCTGCTGGATCGGTTATCCGCTCTGCTTCAAGGTTTGCAACGATCGAAATGAACGCACTGGTGTCGGCGATGACTTAGGCCATCAAAATACTCCGCTGACCGATCGCTGCAGATAACTTGTGATCCAGTTGCGGTGGTAATACGGCCTCCCGCAATGCAGCGCAGCGTTCGCGTTTGCGCTGGTACATTCGCTGGTCTGCCTCGACATAAGCATCTTTGAGTGTTTTCGAGGGATGCCGATGCGCCGCCGCCGCCGATCCCTTAATACCAATCGATGATAATGCTACTTCCAGTCGCTCGGCACATACTTCGGCTTGATTGGAATTGACTGTCAACACGGCGAACTCATCCCCCCCCAGCCGAGCAACGACATCGCCTTCTCGCGACGCCGAAAGCAGCGAGTTACTTGCCGTCACCAGTATCTCATCTCCCTTGCTATGCCCTAGCGTGTCATTGATGTGCTTGAAACCATCGAGGTCGATACAGATCACCGCTGCGGGGTGGCCGTAGCGAGCACAGCGAGCTTCCTCCGCCAACATTAGTCGTTCCCATCCACGACGATTGAAAAGACCTGTTAGCGAGTCGATCTCCGCTTGCTGTTCCGCCCGCTCGGCGCGCCTCATTTCGGCTTCGGCGCGGAGTTCGTTGGCCAGGACCGTGCCCAGCATCCGAGAAAGCAACTCGATTTTCGGTAATGCGTTGACCAGATCCTGCGATTGGGGTGCAGGGTCGATGGCGCACAGCGTGCCAAACAAAGTGCCATCACGATTGACCATCGGCACACCAATGTAGGCTCCGATGGGCACTTGTTGGCCGATGGGGGCGGACGCGTACACAGGAACCTTGTTCGATTGGGGAGCAATGCAGGGACCTAAACCTTCGACCATCCGCGAGCAAAAGGAATCCGTCCACTTGAAGACGTCTCCCGGTTGAACGTTGTACCCGTGATCTTCGGCTTGCAATACAATCCAATCTTCACCCGACGTTCGCGTTACCATCCACAGGGCAAATCCGAATGTCCCATGCAAGTATTGCAACACTTCCCGCGCCGATGCTTGAAAATCGGGGAACGGACAAAACGAATGTATCATATGTATATGACCCCTTGGAACCAAAATGCTTGGTAATACAGCCGCGATCGTGGCCTGTTGTTTTCGTAGCTAACTTGGCGCGGCTTCGAACGACTCAGAAACGTAGGTTCGTAGTCTGACGTGAGGTTCATTACTGCAGGCAATATTTGGGAATTCAAGAATGATATGGCCGATTATGCGGATTTTCCTACCTCCAACCCGCTTCTGCGATTTCCACAGGGTAGTGCCTAGCTACTAGCTTCCCAAATTCGGCAGGATGCACGCTACCTCATTCACTGTGGACAGGTCGTCGACAGTGTCTCGATATTGCCAACGCACGATCGCTTCGATTAGAATTCAAAGCTTACGGGCGGCTTTTGCAACTTCCGCAAGACCGCTGAACTGAAACGCTATGACCCTGAGGCAGTTTGATGAGAATTCCAGTCATCCAAGGAATCATTGACCGAAGAATACTTGCGAACTTTCGCATCGACGCTGCGGTGATGGCCGGGAATCTTCCTGCACCCTTTAGACCAAAACTGGCGAAAGGATACGCGATGGGGGGCATATGCCTGATACGTCTCAAGGCAATTAGACCGCGGTTTGTTCCCATTCCATGGGGCATCTGCTCCGAGAACGCAGCACACCGCATTGCGGTTGAATGGGACGCGTACAGAGGCGGTCTTGATTTTGCTTCGACCTAATCAGCGATTGCGTTGTAGGTTTCTTGCGTTGTGGTTTTTTCAGCAAGCAAACGCAAGGATCTATGTGGTATGGCATTTACTTCTCACCCGGACAAGATTCCGCTTTGGCAGTCCCGATTCAAATAATTCGAGAATAGCAAGCTTTCCATCGAGAGTTTTTGCGATTCCATAGATTGCTGCGTAGCTACGTTTTACTACTGGAAGCGAAAGATTGCCGAAACCTCACAATCACCTGCTTTGCCGAAGGCTAGCCGCAACCGTCGAACTCAATCCTTTGTGCCTGTGCTGGTAAGG
>JAYVBW010000134.1:0-2263 GCA_043750255.1 Pirellula sp. | reverse complement strand
TCAAAGGAAACTTCGGTGAGGGCTGACACGGGAAAAGTAATGTGCCGCCATGAACCAAGAACATCCACGAAACGCAAATCAAAGGCTTTGATCCCTTTTTCTCGACAGTAAGCCAACACAGCCTTTGGTTTCACCAGTCACAACCTCGTCGCATAGAATTCTCGTGTCGTTTTCAACCGTTCGCTGGATCCAGCAGCTACTTGAGGGCTTCGATAAAGATGTCATCGAAGCGAGCTTTACCCACCGAACCGAACAATCCAATGGAAACGATGACCTCGCGAGTCGCAGGCGGAACACGGAAGATCTCGTCCTCTTTTTTCCATTTTCGGCTCCCCTTAAAACCACCGATGAAATTGTAACCGATGCGATTTCGATTGGAGTCAAAATACTGAATTGCAATCGAAGGCGAGTCCTCGGGAGTCTTGCCAATTTTAACGTTGTCGGTCGAGATCCACCCGCCAAGTTTAATTCTCTTGACGCTCGTACCATCAATGGCCAGCCCCTGCAGAAGCATGCTTGGGGACTTGGGATCATCGCTTTTGAATTCGACTGCGTTTAGACCATGTGGCGCATTGGAATCCTGGACAACAACACATCCAAACTGATAATACCACCCCGGAACACGCGAGTTATTGATCAAAGCCTGCTCAAAACTTGGATTGGCCAGCGTCGGATTTTTTGGATCTGGAGCAACTTGGCGAGCATCTTCGGCAGCTCCTGTCATTGGAACAAAAAGTATTGGCTGCAACGCTTCTCGCTCGAGTTTTCCATCGACCTTGCGCATTAAAAATAGCATCTGCTGATAACGCTCGCCTATCGGAACTATCATCAATCCGCCTTCCTTGAGTTGTTCGACAAGCGGCTCAGGAACTTTTTCAGGCGAACAGGTTACGATGATTTTGTCGAAGGGCGCGTTCTCTTTCCAGCCCTTGAAACCATCTCCGATCAAGCAATGCACGTTCGTGTAGTTCATGTCGGCCAATAATTGTTTCGTATGCTGCCCCAGGTCCTCGACGATTTCAATCGTGTACACGTCCTTGACTAAGGGACTCAATATCGCGGCTTGATATCCGCTGCCGGTACCGATTTCAAGAACTCTGTCAGTCGGCTTGGGATCGAGCGATTGCGTCATCAAGGAAACAATGAACGGGCTGCTGATCGTTTGCGATTCGCCAATTGGGATCGCGATGTCTTGATAGGCTTGATGAGCATACTTTTTCGGAACAAATTCGTGTCGCGGAGTCGAACCGACCGATTGCAACACACGCAGGTCTCTAATTCCATTTGGAACCAGGACGTTTTTGATCAATTGTTCTCTGAGGATTTCGAAATTCTCCCGATTGTTCGGTTGCTGCGATTCAGCGCGCGATGCTCCTATTGAGATCCAAAGCGAAATCAAACATAAAGTCAAAAACGTTTTCGAACGGAGCATAGTATCACCTGTTAATCCATGCTAACGCGTTCAACATAAGTACCGTTACGCGTGTCGATTTTGATGACGTTTCCTTCTTTGATGAAGCCAGGAACGTTGAATTCAGCCCCGGTTTCCACTTTGGCCGGTTTCGTCACGTTGGTTGCCGTGTCCCCTTTGGTTCCGGGGTCCGTTTCGATAACTTTGAGAGTAACGTGCGAGGGAGGTGAAATCGTAATTGGATTCCCGTTGAACAACACCATATCCACAGGCATGTTTTCTTTGAGATACTTCCAGTTTTCGTCCACCTGTTCAGCGGACAATTCATATTGCTCGAACGAGTCTTTGTCCATGAAAACGAACGTTCCATTTTGGCTGTACAAGAACTGCGTTTCAAGTTCTTCGACATCCGCCGCTTCCAGTTCGTCTCCACCCTTGAGCGTCCGATCCAACACGGTGTTTCGGACCAAATTTTTCATTTTGCACCGATAGAGTGCGTTACCTTTACCCGGCTTGAAAAAATCAATATCCGTTAGCAGATACGGTTCGCCGTCGATTTGAATCTTAAGTCCTCTACGCAGGTCGCTGGTTTTATAGGATGCCACAGCTATTAGTTCTCGTTAACGGAGTAAGTGGGGAACGGAGTAAGTGGGGAATTGCGTGTCAGCCTGAGAACAGGCGGCCATACGTCAATTGAATATGAATTCAGCATACTGTTAAAGTCTAAACAATAACTCGAAAATTGTCGCCTCCCAAAAAAACGATGGTTCTTATGCAATTTTCACAGTGGAAATATTGTGTTGGACCATCCATTCGAGCCAGACTTCTTGATCTTCGGAAAGTTCGATCTCG
>JAYVBW010000133.1:0-1920 GCA_043750255.1 Pirellula sp. | reverse complement strand
GGGTCGATTGGCGCGAGCGAGACCGCGAGGCGAGGAGAGACCAGCATGCCGTACAGGGTGCCTCGACGCATCACCAATGCACTCCCTTGCTTCTTACTAAAGTGCGGCTCGTCAAAACTGTACTTAATCAAGTGGTGAGCCAATTGCTCGATCCATTCGACTTCGATTTTTGCAACCACGCGAGCGTATCGCTGTGTCGTTTCGATAAATTCACCTGCAACGATCCATTTGGAGCGACTTTGTTTCAGTCCGGAGCCGGGCCAGATGTTGACTTCTAAATTATTTGCACCTTTGTATTTTCCTGTGTCTTCGAGCATCGCGACGCTGGACAGCAGGCCGCTAAGCAATGCTCGATGCAACGCTTCGTAGCCGTCAGGCAATCCGCTCGGTTGTAGTGCCTGAGGCATTTGCTGCTGGGCCAGGGGCAAGAATCGTTGTTTGTGCCGAGAAACGACCTCCTCTATGTTCTCGGGCAAGTCTGTTAAAATCAGCTTTCGTTTGCCAATCGCTAGGTTCAATTCTTTGCACTGTTCCAAGAGCTGGCGATGCACGTCCGCCCATTCACGCAGCCGAACGAGCGACAAAAAAGAGTCGCGACAGGCTTTTTCGAGCCGAGATCGACCAAGTTCTTCGCGTAATTTATGATAGAAGTCCCAAATGCGCAAGTAACTTAGGAAGTCGCTGTTAGGGTCACGGAATTTAAAATGAGCTTCATCGGCCGCAGACGCTTTCTCGGGTGGACGGACGCGAGGGTCCTGAGTCTCGATCGCAGCCGCGATGATCAATGCGTCGTTGAGGCAGCCGTTACGCTCGGCTTCAATCAAGATTCGACCCACGCGAGGATCGACCGGCCAACGTGCGATCTTGCGACCAATTTCAGTTAGGTGGCCTGCTTCGTCGATGGCGCTGAGCTCGCGCAGGACGTTCATTCCCTCGCGAACCGATTCAGGTCTCGGCGTATCTAACCACGGCAAAGACTCGATTTCATCGATACCGAGTGACTTAATGTGAAGGATGGTCGATGCCAAATCGCTGCGGCGGATCTCAGGGGTCGCGAACGCGGCTCTGGAAAGGTAATCGGATTCGTCATAAAGTCGTATTGCTATGCCTGGACCAAGTCGACCGCAACGGCCAGAGCGTTGGTTGGCTGACGCTTGCGAGATCGGCTCGATGGGTAGTCGTTGTACTTTGCTCTTGGCAGCGAAGCGCGAGATGCGAGCTGTACCCGTATCGATCACGTACCGAATACCCGGAACCGTTAGGGAGCTTTCGGCCACGTTCGTGGCTAGGATGATTCGTTGATTGCGATGCGGTTGGAAAACCCGTTGCTGCTCGGCCTCGGTCAGCCGCGCGTAGAGTGGCAGGACTTCGATCGCGTTGTGCTGTCCGCGTTGGGTTAGATGGCCTCGCAATTGTTTGGCGGCATCGCGAATGTCTCTTTCCGTCGCGAAGAAGGATAAAATGTCGCCGCGGCCTTCACCCAACAGTTCATCGATCGCATCACAAAAGCGTTGCGTCATCGAATCGAAATCGTAGTCGGTGTTGACTTGACTTTCGCGAACGCTCATCGCCCCGCGGTAGCGAAGTTCGACTGGAAAGTTTCGGCCCTCGACCATGACGATGGGCGCTGCGCCGATTGCATCCGTGAAGTGATTCGCATATTGCTCGGCATCGATCGTGGCGCTCGTGATTACAACTCGCAAGTCTGGCCGACTAGGGAGCAACCGTTGCAAATAAGCCATCAGTAAATCAATATTGAGCGATCGTTCGTGGGCTTCGTCGAGGATGATGCAATCGTACGCATCCAGGAAAGGATCGCGTTGGATTTCTGCGAGCAAAACACCGTCCGTCATTAACTTAATGAGGCTGGTGGGTTGGGTTTGGTCGTTGAATCGGACTTTGTATCCGACGACGTCACCA
>JAYVBW010000132.1:0-3736 GCA_043750255.1 Pirellula sp. | reverse complement strand
GCGACCGCAACCACAGCTATGACCCATATCGCAATTCAGGAACAACTTGACGGCAAGGCTGTTGACTGGGAGGAACACGTTAGCGACGAGCAATATCGAAAGTGATTCTTTGCATTCCGTCATGTTGGCTGGTACCGCGCATCGAGTAGTCCAGCGAAATGAAGACCGAAGAAGGTCGCGTAGAATGTCAAAATCATCAAGAACATCATCCCGATTCCATGCAATCCAGCAGTCAGCACTCCACGCCAACCAGAACGGTAAATCAAGTACACAGTGGCGCCTATCGGCCATAATAGAAAGTAAAGCATCTGCAAGATTGGTAAGAATGAGATTCCTCGAGCCTTCGAATCGTATCGAGCCCAGGAGGTTGCGAGAAGGGCGAAACAGATAGCTGAGAACAGGTAAAGTCCGGCGTGTTCAGAAAATGAAATTTGGAGCCCACCCCAAATCGCCGACATGATATAAAGTCCAATTGCGCATTTCTTTGACCAGCGCGTGAATATTAACTTTGCAGATGGAGCTATGTTGTCGTTTACGTCAGTCATTAATATTTCCAATCCAACACTCTTTCCCAGATTCAGCCACGGACTTGATAAGTTCATTGCGTGTTCGAAGTAGCCTCGTCATATAACGCTTCAGGAACATAAAGTCCGCAATTCGTCCAAGGATTCCGAAGGGTGAAGTGTAGTCATGTGTCTTTCATCAGCGTCTGGCCCGCGACAGACTCAAAAATGATGGTCGTGATCAAACCTTTTAAACGCACCCGAAACCCAGGAGTCACGGAAGTGGCGTGGTCGATCAAATTGGAAAGAATACACTGCCGTTTCCCGCTTCACGCGTGTAAGTTTCAGCGGGTACAATTAGGTAATGGCGAATCCGTTTCCATCGCCAACAAAAAGCTATAACGCCATTCCATTAAAATATCACTTTAACCTCGGTAAATATCCCTACATTCGACTTGATCCGCAGTTCAAGCAAGCACTTTGTGTGTTTGTCTCAACCCAATCACTCAATCACGAGAACCGAAGCTGGCGAGCATTCACTATGGTTTCAAACACAGAGCAATCAAATCCTGCGCCCAATAGAACGCGATGGGGATGGGTCAAGTTTGGTATTGGGATTTGCGCGATAATGCTTCCCATTTTGATTTTCTCTCGGACGAATCGTGAGTCGGGTGATCAGTCCAATGCGATGGAGCACACCGCTTTGAGTGAGAAGCAATTCGGTTTTATCGATGCAAATTATCTGTCGCTTGATGATTTAAAAGCCAGATTCGAACCGATTTCGAAAGTCGTTCTCGCCTCCTGCACGAACGTTCAACGGAATGTTGACGAAACGGAACGAAGGCTTTGCCGATCTGATCCGCATCTTGCAGCTGCGTTGAAGGACCCGAAGCAGACACCGTTCGCAAATCCAAATCCTAAAACAACTGTAGACTTAAACTTAGACCGAGACAAGTTGGCAGACATACTCATCGACGACTATTTGGAAAACACGAATGATCTTCCGGAAAGAGGGGAACTGTTGGTTCCGATTATGAGACTTACGATGGTCCAAGGTTGGACAGGCAAACCAACCACGGAACTTGCAAAACTTAGAGAGTTCGAGCAAGTCAACGCAGACCCTCTGCTGTATTATTGCATTGCTCGCGCATCCGATACCGACGAAGTGTTTTTGGAGGCATGTGAAAAGGGAACAAAAGCACTTACCGACCGTCCGACCGACCCATTTCTTAATCTTTTGATGTCGGTGAATCGACTTCAGAAGTTTGGGACATTATCGCCTGAAGCCTTGTCGAAAGAACTGATTCTAAGTGTTAACGTTGTGGGAGATGCGGTTCAACATTACGCCGATAATGAATTCATGTTGCTCGCGATTTATCCGAGAATCCAATCGCTACTCAATCAATACAACGGCTATGCACGAATAGAACTCGCAAAAGAGCTGTATCAGCAAAAAAATCCTTCCTGCCCGGAATGGATTCTGCAGGCTGTTTGTTCAAGCGTTAACCAATTTATTGCGAGTGAGTATCGAGGAGGGACGTACATCTCTGAAGTGCCTCCGGATAAACTTATGCAGTTCGAGAAATTCTCAACTAACCAAGCAACCCATCTGTTACGGGCGTGGGCGCTACAACCTAATGCAATTAGCTTTCTTCCGTTACTCATTAAATTGGAAACTAGAGCTGGCACAACTGGGCGTCCAACTGAAACTTGGCTTCGTCATTCGCTTGCGTTACGGTTAGACTACTCTGACACGGTGGATGCGTATACTTATGCATGCGAACCTAGGTGGGGTGGATCGTTAGAGCAGTTTTTATGGTTTTCCGAAAAGTGTTCAGAATGTCTCGATGTCGAAAGTGAGCTGGGCTTTTTGGCTTGGTATCCTCTGTATCAATGGTGCGTCGAGCGAGGCTTCGCTGGAAATCTCTCCGAGCCAACGGCAGCAAGAATAGCCGTGAAAATGATTGATTTTTTGAAAACGAATCGAGACAACTTACCTCACCCCAAAGTACTCGGTAAGCGATCTGCAATGATCACTCGAATCTTGTGGGATGCGGGAAGATTGGCTGAGCTATATTGGTTTTTGACACGATACAGTGACTCGTTTACTTCTGAAGACCTGAGTGAATTCTTGCTAGACAAGAAACTAGTCATGCAAGTTTCTGAAGCAGCGAACGAAGACGGATTGGCATGCTGGTCGATTATTCATTCTGAACTCCTCGTGAATTCGATTCGGTTGAACAACGAACGCCTTGCTATTGTCCGACTCGCTTTGGAGGATGCAGATTTGTTGCATGAAGTCGACCAAAGAACGGTTTTCAAAGAATTACTAGAAACATGCTGGAGACTCTTCAATTGGGCTGAACAGTTCCACAGTGGTCAAACCGTTCGACTTGGTTTTGAAGGCGATGGATTGGGATGGTTGAAAAGCACTCAATACAGAATCTTGGATGAGCAATCAATCGAGATGAGGAGCCAGGTGGACGAATCTAAAGATCGTATCATGCCGATGCTTCGATTTCCTCCGCCCTATGCGATCGAGGCCGAATTTGAAGCTACACAGGAAAGTATGGATTATTACGGCGTTGCCATTCAAGCGGGCGCCTTTGGACATAGGTGTTCTGTCGGCGTAGGCGTTGAAATCCGATTTATGCCAGCAATGTCGCGGGTGGCTATGGATAGACTGCCCGACAATTATCGGAGCGGGCAAGACTATCGGGCGGCGCGCGTAGCTTTCCCTACTACGAATAAACTGCGTTTGGAGCTGCGTGATCGTCAAGCGAAGGGCTTCTTAGGAAATCAGGCATTTCCCGACTTCATAGCGGACTTCGAAACGTTTGGTTTGGTTGGAATTGGACGACCATCGGCGAGTCGAATCAAAGATACGTTTGGAGGGCACGTGACGTATCGTATAAGCAACGTACGAATTGAACGATTGGAGACAGAATGAGTATCGCTTACCAACGAGACAATGTTTTACCCGATCCCGTAACCACAAAACCACAAAGGCATGTCCAATCTCTTGGAGCAGGCGGCAGGCCATCCTTGTGGATATGTAAGCGGCTATCCGAAAAAGATTCCCTTGTTTTTTTGAGTTTATACGTCGGCATCGCGATAGTTAAAATTGGGACTTTTTGTTGGGGAGCACCTTCGTAGCATGACTCCGATGTGACTGATTTTGATCATGGACTCGCTAGAATCCGGTCGACGTTCGTAATCCTTGCTGTTACGAC
>JAYVBW010000131.1:0-4266 GCA_043750255.1 Pirellula sp. | reverse complement strand
CGAATGGCATTTACCACGCCCTGAACCGTGGCAATGCCCGATCTGCTATTTTCAAGAAAGACGCTGACTACAACGCGTTCGAGCGAATCCTTGCCGAGGCGCTGGAGCGTTATCCATGCCGTATCCTCAGTTATCAGTTGATGCCCAATCACTGGCATATTGTGTTGCAGCCAACGAAAGATGGTGGTATGAGTGACTTCTTGCGTTGGGTGACGTTGACGCACACTCAACGCTATCATGCTCACTACGGAAGCTCTGGACAAGGACATGTATACCAAGGTCGGTTTAAGAGTTTTCCCGTCCAGGATGACGACCACTTTTTTGTCGTCACACGGTATGTGGAGCGAAATGCAGTACGTGCCAACTTGGTCGATCGAGCGGAAGATTGGCGATGGGGATCGTTATTCCGGTGGTTGAGCCAACCGGAGCCCGATCCAAAATTACTTACAGCGTGGCCGATCGCCAGGCTTCCCAACTGGGCCAAACGGGTTAACGAACCACTGAGTGAAAAAGAGAGCGATGCAGTTCGTTGGAGCGTCAAGCGTGGCAGTCCGTTCGGTAACCAAACATGGGTCGAGTCAACGGCCCGTCGGCTTGACCTAGAATCAACGCTTCGCCCGCGTGGACGGCCACGAGTCCATCAACCAACAAACAATGACTCCTGACACCCTTTTCCTTTTCCGAAGTTCATGTGGACGAGGTGTCCGTACTAAGATGAACGGTGTGGGATGCACACCGGGTTCCGTCCAGCAAGAGTTCGAATCGTAACACGCCGTCCTTATCAACTGGCGGCATTCCCACGAAACGCAATAACAAACGTTGCCGATTGCGGTCCATACGAAAAGCGATCCTGTGTTCACTATGCTTATCGTCCGGCAGATTAAACCGTAGGCAGGCCTCGAAGTCTTTTTCACCGTCGTCCGGTTCACGATTAAACAGGGCAACAGCCACAAATTGACCGAAAAAGCACAGGGGCGTTTTACCATTGGTGTCAGGTGATGCGATCTGAAAATCTTCTAACACGTTGAATAGGCTAATTCGATTCGTATCTTGATCGACTGAGACGGATTCACAAAGCAGGAAATACTCAAGCTTTGGCATCAAACGAACTCCTCTTCAAATGTCTGGGATCGTTGCCCGACATCAGCTTTAGTTACCCGCTGAACCAAACCAAACTGGCTTTGAGTACTCGAACAAGAAAATGTCTTAGAAACGGTCTTGGTGATTGAGCGTCTACCATACTTGGCAACCATCGCAGCGACCGACAATTCAGACAATTGAATGCCAGCCAAATAGTCGATGAATTGACGAGCGAAAGCCTTGTTAATCGTTTCGCATGCGACGGCGATTCCCGCTAGCGTAATTTGAAAGCGAAATTGCTCTCCTGGCACAAATGCCCCAAGCAAGTATCGAATGAACAAATCCAATTCACGCTCACCAACCGCCTCTTCACGAAGGGCAGAGTTTAACGACTTCACTTCGATGCTTCGACGCAGTGCGTGGTAGATGCCTTCAACCGACGAAATCTGCTCGAATCGAGAAATGAATTTTTCATCGGATAATGAGTTGAGTTGATTGATAAAGTTGTTCATCGTTTGGCCGGTCAGTCCAGAACTCCAAAGTTACATTATAGCTGTTGTCTATTCCGTGGTCATGGGCAAAATGAACGCATTCCCCGAGGTCATGCCCCCATTTGCTCAACACAATCGGTATTTTCGGAGATGATTCAGAAACCCCAGGTGCGATTCCGACAATTCTTCCCACATGCAAATAGGATCGGTCGACGCTGTCTCGATAAAGAACCAAATCGTCTAAAACAGGATCCAAAGTTAGTCCGTACCCGTCATCTCTCAGTATTTTCAACCAGTCTTCGTTCTGAGAGATTCCAGTTCGTCGGGAAGCCCAGATCATGCCAGCGCAGTTGTAAAGCCCGTATGAATCTCTGCGAAAGTTCCAGTTGATTCGCCGAGCGCACATGTCGCGAAACGCTGAAATTCGACCTGCCGAAACATTGGCTCCTTGCGCATTCCCAATCTGATTGCCTTTTGAAGTTACCAAAGGAATCTCATTTTGGGGCGAACCGATCAGTTCAGATAAGCCAAACATTCACTTCCTGCGTTGCGATTCGACCTTGACCGAGAATAATCAAAGCGTGAATTATCAGTTAGAATCAACGCCTTGCCAAGCAGATATCTGAAGTTTTGGAGTGCCCATTTTTTGATGATTTCTGCTGTGATCCCTAAACTTTTCGAGTCCACACGATAACACCAGCCAGCCCTCGAACCCTAGTACGCACTCGAGAGATCCTTCAGGACCTCGAAGCCGTGCGAGAAAACCTGTTGGCGCTGTCCGATGACATCTGGGCCGGTATTGATCGTCAGGATCTAGAGGCCTTTGACGAAGGCGTTCGTTTTATGCGATCGTTCGTCGAAAAGAACTCGGCCTTTGATCGCGTTGCCACCGATCTTTCCGAGCTTGTCCAGCAATTCATGTCCGTGCGATTGGAAGAGTCAGAACAAACCGGATCAGGGGATCAAGAACAGAACGAGCGGATCATCGCGGAGCTCAATCGCGAAGAGCCTCATTCGATCGACGAAGATTTTACCTTTAAGCGGCCGTTCGGTTTCATCTTCGATGGCGAGGCCTCCACGGGTGTAACCACTTGGCAGCGGCTCTACGAGTTAATCTGCAGACAACTCTTCGCCCGCGACGAAACCTTGTTTCGCTCACTTGAGCATCACGCAGACTTCATTAGCAATCGCGGCAATCACACGGTCTCATCCGATCCTACGCCACTGCGTAAAGCCATGGCCGTAGGTTCAGACCTGTACATCGAATCCAATCTCTCCGCCAATTCTATCTGCACGACCATACGCCGCTTGTTTGCGGAATACGGAATCGAAGCCCAGACACTGAAAGTATTCCTTCGCCAGGATCGCGACGCGGGGAGAGAACATGTCTAATCAAGTAAGTACGTTGGAAATGTCAGCTATTCACACAATATCCAGAAGAGCCTCTACCTATCCGCCAATATTACGCGATCGGCTCGGCAAGTCCGCGCCAGAAAAACTTTACGTCATTGGAGATGCAACTGTTCTCCAGCAATCCGCTGTCGCTTTTGTTTGCTCCGTCAAATGCCCCGGCAGCGTAGTTATCCACACGTTTGACGCTATTCGGGAATTGCGCGACGCGGGAGTCGTGGTTGTTGGTGGATTTCATTCGCCGATGGAACAAGAGTGCCTCGAATTTCTGTTGCGAGGAAAACAGCCGGTCATCATGAGTCCAGCGAAGGGGTTAAGTCGCCCACGACTGTCGACGATTCAGCGGGATGCAATCGAAGCCGGACGTCTCACCCTGGTGTCAATATTTCCGGAGACGGACACTCGGACTAACAAAAAGCAATCTCAGTCCCGCAACGAGTTCGTTGCGGCTCTGTCACCGTCATTACTGATACCTCATGCGTCACAGGGTGGAAACGCGGAATTGATCGCCCGACAAGCCCTTGAACGAGGTCAGCCGCTGTACACGATTTCAGATCCCGAGAATGACGTTTTAATCAAGTTCGGTGCGACATCTTATAGCTGCCTCCAAATTAAAGCGATCGCAAATCGAAGAGATAAACAATTGAAATTTGACTTTGCCAAACACCGAGCCGAGGATGCTAGCCTTATGCAATCATGAAGACACCAAAGCATTCACTTCGAAAGATAGTTTCGTTCCTGAACAATCCTGATGAGGATGGCGGCTTCTGGCTGCCGAATATTCAACGCCCATTTGTTGGGGAGAAGATCAAATTTGTCGATTGTTCGACTCCATCATGCGGGAGTACCCAAATAAAGCAACTGCAGAAATTCGATGCCGACGAATTGTTCGACGTCATCCGATCCAAAGATCGATGCCTGGAGATTACCGAAGAACGTTTCTGACAAATGGGATATGGGTCTGATATAGTCCACCTGCTGTTCAACCTGTGATACCGAAACTTCACTTATACGCCTGCCTACGAAAACAACATGCCACAGGTCGACCATGTCTTCCCACAGAGTGCATTAAAAAGGTCAGGAGGTCAGGGGCCATCGGCTGTCTTATGTTTCTTGCTTTAGAGCGAGTGTCGGCTCGCGCCATTTTTGTTCGGTTTTTGCGATGGTGTTCCGGGTGATCAACAACTTGCGCATGACCGCTACTAGTGCTGACTTCTTGGCTTTGCCTTTGGCTATTAGGCGGTGGTGGAATGCCTTCAAGGGGGCGTTGTGTTTGGTCGCTACC
>JAYVBW010000130.1:0-2732 GCA_043750255.1 Pirellula sp. | reverse complement strand
GCTGGCATAAGTTGCCAGCTTCTGCTTTTCGCGTCATGATTTGCATTTGGGACGCCCAGTTGCCGGTCTTGGTCATGCCGGTCTTGGTCATGCCGGTCTTGGTCATGCCGGTCTTGGTGTCTCGCTTCGTTGCTTAATTCGATTTGGTCGTTTAGTACCGACTGTTGCGATGCAAGCAACGAGGCAGCCGGGGAAAGTGATTCTTTGGTTGGAGCACGTTCGGTACGGACATTGGCCGCACTGAGGAGTCCTTCCATCGATTGGAATGCAGCCGCTCGCTCCTGCGGAGTTACGGTCCCCAAATGGACCATAGCCTGTCGCACAAGTTTGCTTGATGCAGGAGGAAGCTGACCCAACAAACCGCGAGATGTCGCGGCGTCTAAGCTCTGGAGCACGATGGCGACGTGCCGAATTCGTTGATCTGATCCGCTGGACATAAGGTTGGTTGATTGGGCTGATACGGCAAAACAGGTACCCAACCTCGACTTGTACGTTCTGGCGAGAATTGCGTCCAGTCCGGAATTTCCTAGCATTAGGGGTTTCGAAACGGTATTCCGGGGCCGTATGCTATCCACGGATACGTCGCTCTCCTCATTTTGCCTGACTTGCCTCACTTATCATGTCGAAGAACTCCAAGATCACTGTCACCGAAGTCGAATTCGAAAAATTCCCATTTATTTACCGTTCGCCGCTGAAATTCGGTGGCCGGGTAGTCAAGGACGTGACGGTTTTTCGCACAACACTGACCATTGAGGACAAAAGCAAGAAAAAAATGGCTCACGGGATGGGCGAAATGACCATGGGCACTGCCTGGGCTTGGCCGAGCAAGATCCTGACGCCAGAGCAAGTTTTGCGAATTGTTATTGGCTTAGCAGAGAAAATTGCACAGGC
Source organism: Pirellula sp. (assembly GCA_043750255.1). Classification (GTDB taxonomy): domain Bacteria; phylum Planctomycetota; class Planctomycetia; order Pirellulales; family Pirellulaceae; genus JBKCUI01. The sequence goes on along the minus strand of JAYVBW010000130.1, from coordinate 1,841 downwards.
TGCCACGAGCCTGGACCCTGCGGGCCACCCTATCGCCTTGGCGACACAATTAAAAGTGCTTGCCAAACAGCAAGCCGTTGAATTGGCCGCAGCGATGAAGCTTACAGAGCCGATTCCAGATCTGGCCATCGCTTTGGCGATGTCGAGTACCGACATTGCCTTGCATGATGCGTTCGGGCGGCTTCACAACACAAACAGTTTCAATTTGCTTACGCCCGAGATTATTGGCTCTGATTTGTCGCCGTGGTTGGGGGAGGATTTCATAGGTAAGCATTTTAACGAGTCGGTACTGTCCAAGGCCTCATCAACCTTGAACCTCTATCATTTGGTCGGATCGTTAGACCCATTGTCGGCGGCGGATCTCAATCGAAAAGTTGGCGATGGATTGCCCGAGACTTTGGAGGAGTGGATTAACAAGCAACAGCTATCCCACTTGAAGGTCAAGATTACGGGCCAAGATCTCGATGCAGACGTTGGACGCGTTTTTGAAATCGATCGAATTGCAATGCGATGCGCACCGACACGCGATTGGTCCTACTCGATCGATTTTAATGAAGCGTGCGAGAACGAAGATTACGTTATCGATTTCCTGGAACGATTGGATCGGTTGTCTAAGGATTCGACGCAGAAGCTTCATTACATAGAGCAACCGATGCAACGCGATTTGCGCGCTCGCAAAGAAGTTACGATGCACCGGGTGAGCCGTCTCAAACCCGTAGTCATTGACGAATCGTTGACGGACCTCGATTCGCTCATGTTTGCCAAGCAACAGGGTTATTCCGGAATTGCGATCAAAGCTTGTAAAGGCATCAGCGACTCCCTATTGTTTTCTGCTGCAGCGAAACACTACGGTATGAAAATTTACGTTCAAGATTTAACATGCGTTGGTGCTTCGTTTTTGACGTCTGCTGCATTGGCTTCCCGAATTTCGGGTGTGACCGCAGTTGAGGGCAACGGTCGGCAATACTGCCCAGCGGGGAACAAGGATTGGGAATCCCTTTACAGGCCAATGTTCCATATTCTCGGCGGAGTTGTGCCGACCGAATTACTGCAAGGAAAAGGCTTGGGATTCGCTTGGCCCAGAAACATGCTTTCGAAAAAATACGCTAGCCTCGCAACTTAGGCTTCCGCTTGGAGCACGTGTCTCAAACAATTCCAGCCACTAGCTTTCCGTGTACGTCGGTTAATCGATAACGACGCCCTTGGAACTTGTAGGTAAGCCGTTCATGATCGATCCCCAGCAGGTGCATCATCGTCGCTTGCAAGTCGTGGATGTGGACGCCATCGCTTGCAATGTTATAGCCAAACTCACATGTCTCACCATAAACCAGACCCGCTTTGATACCGCCGCCCGCCATCCACATTGTAAAACATCGTGGATGGTGGTCGCGACCGAAATTGGTTTGGATTTTTCCTTGGCAATAGTTCGTCCGACCAAACTCCCCACCCCAGACCACGAGTGTATCGTCCAATAGACCGCGTTGTTTTAGATCGCTGACCAATGCGGCAGCCGGTTGGTCAGTCTCTTTGCACAGTTTGGGCAATCCGCCGGGTAGACCGCCATGGTGATCCCAATCTTGATGGTAAAGTTGGATAAAGCGAACGCCACGCTCGGCCAATCGGCGAGCCATTAAGCAATTGGCTGCGAACGATCCTGGCTTCTCCACGTCGGGACCATAGCTATCGAGCGTACTTCGAGATTCGCTTGAAGTGTCCGCAACTTCAGGCACACTCGATTGCATCTTGAAAGCCATCTCGTAGTGTTCGATTCGATTTTGAATTTCGACATCGTGTGTTTCCAATAGCTTTTGCTCATGCAACTCTCGAAGCCGGTCGAGCAT
>JAYVBW010000129.1:0-6905 GCA_043750255.1 Pirellula sp. | reverse complement strand
TAAAAGTTCCGCTATTAGAATGAATTCAACGACAAGGTAATCCGTCGGCTGCTGTGCAAAAAAATCGCCATTGAGAGGCGGCCGATTTACTTTGTGATTAAGGTAAGGTCTTTGATGGACACGGTTCCCTTTGAACTTCCAAGAACGAAACTGATTCGGTTCTTTTTCTCGACTGTGTCGCTAGCCGTGAATTCGAAGCTAAAGTCCTTGAATTCCTTGCGAAGTTGGATTTCTTCGTTCAACCCAATCTGGTGCCAATCCTCTTGATCGATCATCGCATTGACGGTTATTGAAATTTCGTCCGGTGATTTCGCCTTAAATTTGATCGTGTAGGTCCTTCCATCCTTCAAGTCCAGATTGGTCTGAACTGCCTGGACGTGCCAATCCGTTGAATCGACAACAGTGGTTCGGAAAACGACGGAGTCATCCTCAATCTTCATTTCTGACTTTGCATCGCCCGCTTTTTCCAGTCGCCAACTTTCCAATTTATTAGTGGGTTTGAGCAAGTTGACGGGGTCTGCAATGACAAACGCGGCTGCGAAAAGGGTGACTGCAATGCAAAATGTCTTCATGAAAAATCTCCGACAGGAAAGGGAAAGGAGGCCACCCAGCAAATCCTGAGAAGCTGCCGCTATTGTAAATGCGTTGCGTCAGTATAAAAAGGGTGGAAGCCCGTTCGGTCGAATGCCTTTCATTGTGCGTTTCTCATCACCGGATTGCTGATCGGTTTGACTTTGGCTTATTTTATCGCCCGACCGGCAGGTAATCGATAGAAGATTCCGTTTTCGACTGGAGGCGAAATCGATCTTCGAGTCGTCTTAGCGCGGATTGGTCACAAGTCGTGGTTTACTTTGTAGGAACTGCTTTGAATTGGCGGCGACTGGTTTTGCTGACGTCGATCTGGCCGTAGGAGATACGCCACTTCCAATTGTAAATCGTTCAACCGGAGCGTCCTGTTGGTAATGTGCATTGGAGTCGGGGAAGGGTGTTGGTGAAGCGATGGGCAAGCGCTCTGGCTTTGGTTTCGTCGCGGGAGTCGGAACTCTGGTCCCACCGGACTCACCGCTCAACCGACTGGTCGCGGTTTGGGTCGGTTCAGCCGAGTAACTCTCCGTTGCATATTCAGCATGCGTGTTTCCGGCACATGTTGTACAGGAACCTGAGCCACTTCGCATGGGAGTGGTGCGGCACGAGGAGCATTCCCCGCAGTTGGATGGTATATAACGAAATCCCCACAGATTTTTCAGTCGCCCCAATGCCGTCGGGCAACTACCGACAGAACCGCATTCAAATTCGCCATTGCATCCGCATGGATCGCACACCGGTAGCTCATTGATATGCTCATCCCAGTAGATTTCTCCGCAACCTGACCCGCAGTTCGTGCTGCGAATTCGGTCTGCTATTCGCGATCGGAGACTACCGCAAGAACCAATTCCTTCGCAGTCCTGGCCGCCACCACACGCACCCATTTTGCATCCATCGCCTACCAAACGAATTGAGCAGCAACCAACGTGGCTTGCAAATAGTCCCAATCCAAGCAGCCAGCCGAATAGTACAGATTTCATATCAATGTGCCCCTCAAGAATTGCTCGTTTGCAAAACAAATGGATGCGGTACCCCAAACCCGGAGCAAACCGTTCTACTGTTCGTTTCTATCGGTCTGTACAATCGATACAATCAGCAAATCTTTACAACTTTGCACGCTAGCATTTTTTGAGCGATAGGAATTCGAGCTTTCCGATGACTACTACGGACACAATCCTTCAAACTCGCATGATTGCGATATTGAGGCTGGACGATTTGTCAACAGCCACACCAATCGTAGAGTCTCTTTTCAATGCAGGCATTCGGGCCTTGGAATTTACGCTCACCAATTCAGATACTCCAGAAGTTGTCCGACGAATGCGGAACGAAAACCAATACATCCGGTCGGGTGATGCAGTGATCGGAATGGGTTCTGTTCGATCGCTTGATGAAGCTAAAATCGCGATTGATTCTGGGGCTCAGTTCGTGGTCTCACCGATCACTTCCGTAGCGATTATTGACTTCTGCAAACAAAACAAAGTCGCGGTCTGCCCAGGTGCGTACACTCCTACCGAGATCGCAATGAGTTGGGATGCGGGCGCGGATATTGTTAAAGTATTTCCAGTAAGAAACCTGGGGGCAAACTACATTCGGGATGTTCTTGCCCCCATGCCTTACCTCAAGCTAATGCCGACCGGCGGGGTCGATTTAAACAATATTGCGTCCTACTTTAACGCCGGTGCCGTCGCAGTGGGAATCGGCAGCCAATTGCTTGATCCAGAAGCAATTCGCAATCAGGACTGGGGGAAAATCCAGCAAACTGCGGCACAATACGTTCAGGCTACCAGAATGGTTAGCGACGTATGACGATTTCTCCACAATTTGATGTTGTCTGCGATGTTGTCTACGATGTTGTCACAATCGGAGAAACGATGCTGCGACTCACTCCCGACAGCCATTTGCGTTTGGAACAAGCCGAGAGTTTGCAAATTCATGTAGGTGGCAGCGAGTCGAATACGGCGGTTGGACTTGCTCGACTCGGCAAGCGGGTTGCGTGGATATCGAGGCTTACCGAAAACCACTTAGGGAGACGGATTGAGCGAGCGATTGCGGCGCATGGAGTGGATACGAGAAATGTTATTTGGACGCCTGACGATCGTGTTGGACTTTATTTTTTAGAAGCTGGTTCTCCTCCTCGAAACAGTCACGTCATATACGATAGGGCGAATTCGGCATATTCAAAATTTGAGCCAAAGGACTTGCCCATCGGTCTTTTTGTGCCTGGCAAGTCCAAATGGCTGCACGTCACGGGAATATCGTTGTGGCTAGGTGAAACCACCCGCGCGACCATTGCCGAAGCGGTAAATCAAGCAAGGTCGGCTGGCTGGCAAATTAGTTTTGATGTCAACCATCGGACACTTCTATGCAGCACTAAACAAGCGCGTGCATTTTGTAATTCGTTGTTTGAAGCAGCGGATCTAGTATTCTTGCCGCGACGCGATGCAATTCATCTATGGGAAATAAAAGAGGACGAAAGTGATGCCAAAGTAATGGCGAGATTGATAGAAATGCGGGCAGGAAAACCAACTGTGATGACGTTGGGGCCGCATGGTGCGATGGCTTGCGACTCGGCAAATAGCGTCTCGCAATCCATTGTGCCAGTGGAGCCGATCGGTAGACTTGGGGGTGGCGATGCGTTTTCGGCTGGCTTCCTTTCCGCCTGGTTGGAAAAGCCAGATCTAGAACGATCGCTGCGATGGGCGACAGCGACTGCACGTCTCAAATATAGCATTTCCGGCGACCTGCCTTTGATTTCAAGACAGGAAGTGGAGAGGCTTGTTGATGGGACCGCTAGCGAGTCGCTTATTCGATAGGCGCATCGTCGGTATCAGAACCAACGATGAACTCGTCACCATCGACGGAGACGCTATCACCAGGACGAAGCTTCTTACCGCGTCGCGTTTCGACAATGCCATTTACCAAAACGGCCCCCGATTGAATCAAGTGCTTTGCCTGACCACCGGATTGAGTTACTTCTGCAAGCTTGAGAAACTGATCCAACTCGATAGTTTCAAGTTCTGTTGCGGGATCGATTGGTTCATGCATAGTACGTCACACTCTTTCCATTGGAGGAGCCTGCGGAGACTTTGGAGATCACGCCACATTAGAGCCTAATCATTCGATCGCCGAGTGCAAACCGACTGATTTGCTAGCGATTCAATCGAGATCAACATCCGCAAAATCGGTAGTGTCGTCGTATTCGGCTTTATTTTCCTTCGCGACATACCGATGTTTCATGAACGCAGTCCAGTGTTGCCAAGGTCATAAAGAACTCAGTAGGGGCCATGTTTCCTCGGATCAGCAGAAATTCAAAGCGAATCCTTGCGATCCTTTCTCAGCATCGCAAACCGACTCAAATCGCATGGGGAATCGCGATCGGGCTCATGCTCGGACTGATCCCAAAAGACAATCTCGTTGCCGTGTCACTTGTTGCGTTCCTGGCATGCTTGAGAGTCAATCAACTCGCAGCGTGCGGTACAGCCGTTTCAATCAGCCTGATGAGTGGCTGGATCAATACCATTACATTTTATACGGGTTCAATTTTGCTAGATCAGCCAGTGGTCGCAAGCGGAATTGCTAACCTGTATCGATTTCCAGTGCTCCCCTGGGCCTGCCTGGAGAACACTCTCGTGCTTGGAGGCATCGCGATAGGTCTTGCCGCGCTTCTCCCTTCCTACACCATCTGCTGGTGGTCGCTTTCCAAGGCGAAACGAAAATTGGATCGGATCGAAATGGAACAAATTGCAAACGGTGCTATCCAGTATCGAAAATCCGTTGCGGATCAATCCAAAATGCGGCATGAAAAACTACCTCCCTCGCTGAGATTGGTTTCTGCCGACAGCGCTGTCGCGGACGAACGCAAAGCAAACACGTACGCAGAGCCAACCTCTGTTTCTTCGAATCCTGTTGAAAAAGCCGACGTTGATTCGTCATCCAAAGTTCACCTATTTGGCGCTGAATCGGTTGTTGCAAAACTGCCGAACACGGAATCATTCCAGTGGAGGAATCGCAATAGGAAACAGAATGTCATTCCAACCCTATTCACGGGCGAAATCATTCCTGATGGGAATGACACAATCCTTCGAGAAACAGTCATTGAAGTAGTCCGATATCGCCGGCCTTCAAGCACAACCCAGGAAGCAAACAGTAACAAACCAGACTCTGCCGTAGCACCTAAAACACAAGGAATCTCTATGCCAATTGGAAACGCCACGACGACAGATACGAAAGCGATCGCAAACATAGGTGTTGCCGCTTCGAGCAAAAATGGCCTTGCAAGTCAATCCATTGTCTTTGACTCGAGCCACGCGCCAAGTCACACGAGCAGCCGAGACGAATCGTTGAAATACCTTCTCTGGCACATCAATGGTTCTCGCGAGAGTGTTCGAAAGTCTTCGGAGAAAACTGCATGACGTTTCGTCGTCGATTGTTAGTCGCGACCGTGACCCTGGGTGGCGGAATATGTTGCTTTCAACCAGTCATGCGAGCTCGTATGGAGTCTCGAATGTCAGAGTTTTTTGGTGCTCGAGTTGATATTGGTGCGTCCAAAATCTCTTTAATGGACGGCACCATTGCGTTCCGCGATATTGTCATACACCATTCCAGTTCGACTCAAAGAAGCGAAATCGAAGATTCGCCTCGACAAACCAAAATCGATCATGCCGTGTTGAAATTCAGCTGGAATAGCCTGCTGTATCGAAATTTGAAAGTCGATGGTTTCGTAGCATCGGACGTTCATTGGCAAATGACAAATCCGAGTCGAGAAATCATTCCATCTGCAGTAGAATGCGATGAACCGAGCCCTTTCGACCAAGCGGATCGGGGCATTGGGACCGATGTAAACCTTGAGCCAATTATTCAGCCAATCAACTTGAGAATCGTTGAAGAAGCTACAAGGCAAAGCCGTGTTCAACTCGACGTTTCATCGCGAATCGAGTCGGTATCGAAGCGGATCGCCCCAGCCATACCACCCGACGGCTCGCTAAATGTACTCCGGCAACGCTTCGTACTAGATGACGCGAAAAAGGAACTAGCTACTATCAAGCAATCGATTGCCGAAGATCGACTGGCGCGGAAAGATTCCGACAAAAAAGTAAGTTCTTTGAAGCAGTCGGCCCAAAAGAGCTTTACTGCGAGCTTAGCCAGTTTCTCGGAAATGGAGTCTACTAAAGTCAATCAAGCAGCACTGAAGCTTGCGAAGTTCGCAATCGCGAAAGAATGGAATACAAACCGTGCAGTGGTTCATGCCGCGATTAGGTCTTTGAGTGCCTTGCGCCCCCAGGACTCCAAACGGAACCCGGTAATCGAAAGGACACAGAGTCGGACGCGAACCTCCGATTCCGAATTTCTTGCTCAACTCCCTGTCGGATTGACTCGTTTCGTTTCTGGCAACGTGAAAGGTGTCGTTCAATTTCCTACCTTCACAATCGAGTTGCCCGAATCAACGTCTGGCTTTGAGCTTCAGTTCAGAAACTTGTCAAACCGAGACTTTTTGGAGCGAGAGAAACCTGCAATCTCCTTGAGAATAAATCGCAAGGCCATGCAGAACGAATCACCCTGGCTGATTTGTACAGCCCAGCAAGTTGACTTGCCTCAGTCAGATGCCACTCAGGTTCAGGTCGTCCTCGAAAAAAACCAACTCGGACAAAGCAAAAGCACCACTACGATTCAACATGCAAATCAAGGCTGGGCAGCCACAATGACATTACCGATACAAAATTGTTTTGATTTGTCTACATCCGATCCCGTATCGAATGCAAATTCTCTTTTGAGTGAAAAGACCAACATAGTCGGCAGATTGGTTGGGACGACATCATCGCAAAACAACGATCAGAATGAACTATTGATTGACATCGATAATTCGAGCGTAAACGCAGTAGAAGCCATCCTATCTCCAAGAATATTTATAGACGTTGAAAGGAAGCGTTCGCAAGCTTCCATTCGAGGCACAGAGCTTCTGAATAGTGAGCTGCAAAAAATGGGTTTGCGGTGGGATCAACTAGGGGACGAACACACTCGCTCGCACCAGAATTGGGAAACAGGTCTTGCAGAGCTGAATGATCAAATGCAACAGCTAGAAGCGGCATTAAAACGTACTTCACGGACATCGAATGGATTTACTCGTTGAAAATCATTTAGTCGATCGTCCAATTGATTTCGACAAGTATTGTTTCGTCGATGCCCACGCAAGGTTAAAATCGATTCATGGTTTGGTCCAATAGATGTTTTGCAGACCGGCCGCTGATCGATAGTTGTTTAATGAGTTCGGCAACCACCGACTCCACGGCTTCCCAGTGACCGGGCTGTTCAATGTGGTGAAC
>JAYVBW010000128.1:0-1973 GCA_043750255.1 Pirellula sp. | reverse complement strand
ATGAATGGCGACTGTCCACTTAGCTGGGCGAGTTGGTATCTGCGTCCCGATCCCATTCTCAGATTGCTCTGTTACGGAGACTTTCACATTCGGCCCCAAAGGCGCTCGATGGCGGCCAACTTACTTGGAGAACCACATGTTTAGCTATACTACGAATCACTTTTAGGTTTGGTATTCGTCTCGAGTCAAGCAAGTATGAATCGCGAGTCTGGTGGCGTTCTCCGAGAATTGTCCTATTTTCCAGCGAAATCCTCTTTGAAATCTTTCGCTGAAATAGCAAATCGATAGAATTGCAAATCGAGAGAATTGATGCATTGCCGAGTAATTGATGCAAAAGCAATGAGGGTAGGATTCACTCTTCTTCGGGAGATCAACTTGGAAAACGGAAACGTCTACGAAGCCTCAACAAGTGGGCAGAATTCTACGGAACTTGGAACATCTCCGCTACGACGGTGGCCAGCCGTGATTCTGTTGCTAGGGATGCTCGTTGCGAAAGCACTGCCTTTGACAGTGGACGGACCGAGCCTCGGATTGCTCATGATCGGCTTTATGGGGCCGGCTGGTTTGGCGCTGGGGCTCGTCGGATGGTGGCTGTTTTTTAGTCGAGCCAGATGGAGCGAACGACTCGTTGGACTTGGCGGTTTAGGGGCGATTGCCGTGGCTGCCATTTTGGCTTTAGACAAGTCGATGCACGGAATCAATATCCCTTTGAATGTGATTCCCGTCGGGCTGCTGTCGTTTGCGTTGCCTATCGTTCTGGCTGCCAAGTTTCCAAAAGTTCGAATGCCGCTCGGTTTGCTGGGCGCGTTGCTGGGATTCGGTGTTTGGTCCTTCTTTCGTTCCGAAGGAATAACGGGAGGTTTTTCGGTCCAACTATCCCCGCGTTGGAGTGAGGTCGCAGAGGATAATTATTTCAAGTCCAGCCGAACGACTTCGACCGAGTCTTTGCAGCCACTCGCAAATGGTGACGCTGAGAAAGTTACAATTGCCGCCTCGGCATGGCCTAGTTTTCGCGGTCCCGATAGAGACGGCAAAGTGATCGGAGTGCAATTGGATGAGGACTGGAAAAATCATCCACCCAAACAGCTTTGGAAACGAAACATCGGGCCAGGCTGGTCTTCGATTGTGGCGGCGGGTTTGCGCCTCTATACCCAGGAACAAGTAAAAAGTATCGAGGCCGTTATTTGCCTCAACGCGGACACCGGAAAGACCGTTTGGTCGTATGAGTCGCCGGGTCGATTTGCCGAGGAGATGGGAGGCATTGGGCCACGTGCTACACCGACTATTTCGGACGAAGGACTCTATGCGGTTGGCCCACAAGGCATGCTGGTTTGTCTCGATCCGATTTCCGGCAAGGAGATCTGGAAACGAGACTTAAGCCGCGATGCGACGCGCACTCCACCGATGTGGGGATTCTCGTCGTCACCGTTGGTGGTTGATGGTATGGTGATCGTTCACGCGGGGGGTAAAGGGGATACGGGGATATTTGCATACGATGCCACTTCGGGAGATATCCGCTGGAAGGCGGCATCCGGAGACCACAGTTATAGCTCGCCTCAACTCGCGACGTTCTACAACCAACCTGGCATCCTGATGGCGACCAATGCAGGATTACAATTTCTCAATGTGGCGGATGGAACAACGATTTGGAATCATGATTGGGTTGTAGATAACTACCGCGCTATCCAGTCGTTGGTGATTGGCAACGAAATTCTATTTGCCTCCAGTTTGGGAGCGGGAACAAGAAAGCTATCGATCTCAAAGAGTGGGGATTTATGGAAGGTAGATACCGTTTGGAATTCACGCGATCTCAAACCGGACTTCAACGACATGGTGGAGTACCAAGGTGTTGTCTATGGTTTCGATGCCTCTATTTTCGGTTGCATATCGTTAGATACAGGTAAGCGACTTTGGAAAAAGGGCAGGTATGGAACTGGCCAAGTCGTATTGTTGTCCGATTCCGGTCAGCTTCT
>JAYVBW010000127.1:0-5650 GCA_043750255.1 Pirellula sp. | reverse complement strand
GCGTAAAGCCGAATCCGTTTGATCATCGAATGCAATCCATTGCTTCGAAGCGGCGAAAGAAACGATCTCAAGTGCAGACCATCGAGCACACTCTCGATTGGAAATGCCGTGATCTCTCCAGGAGTTTTCCCTGAATAAGCAGACATCAATACGGCAACCAATCCACGAACCATGGGCGCATCGCTCGACGCCAAAAAATGGAATGCCTCGCCGTTCCATTTAGGCACAATCCAGACCATACTTTGACAGCCTAAAACCCGGAATTCTTCCGTGCAATACTCTTCGGGGAAGGGTGGAAGCGTTTGACCCAGCTCGATCAAAAACTGGATTCGCTCTTCGGACGTTTCCAAATCGTTCAGTTCAGCTTGTAGTTCCGAAAGGTCGGGATATATAATTTCAGTGTCCATTGCAATGCGACTCACGTAGGTCCGGCTGTCCTCAGCCGGACATCAACCTGGGGTTAGAAAGTGCTGTGTCAGCCTGAGGACAGGCTGACCTACGTGGACAGGCTGAGCTACGTAGCGGTAAATCTAAAAAATCCCTAGTTGGTCCCTGGCGTCTTCTGTCATTCTGTCCTGAGTCCAAGGCGGATCCATAACAACCTTGATGTCGACCGCACCAACTCCTTCGATTGCTTCGATGACCTGACGGCTGTTAGCGACTAGTTGCGGACCGGCTGGGCACATCGGACTGGTCAACGTCATTTCCACGTTGACACTTTCTTTGCCCTCGTCGCCCGGCTGTATGTCGACGACATAGATCAACCCGAGGTCGACAATGTTCACGAACAGTTCCGGGTCAATAACCAGCTTGAGTTGTTCTCGCACATGATCTTCGGTGATTGGCATTTTTCTCTGACACTAATTTGAATGAGCTGCGGGCGCTAGCCGCGAGTGTGGATAAACGCGGCTAGCGCCCGCGGCTCAAACATTTACCAACTAATTGTCTTTTAATCGTACGAAAATATCGCCATTCTCAATTCGCACTTCATGCGACAGCGTTCCCTCCGTGGCTGGCATGCAGATCGCATCACCAGTCCTTACGTCAAACTTGGCTCCATGTCTTGGACATACCAAACAGTTGCCTTCCAATTCTCCGTCGCCAAGTGTCCCACCGTCATGCGTGCAAAAGTCTTCTACGCAAAAAATCTTACCCCCATCCAACATCACCAAGACGACAAACCTATCGCTCACCTCAATGGTTTTGGCTAGATTCGGCTTCAATTCGCTTAACTTGCAAGCGAATTCAAACTTGTTTTTACTTAAGTTTGCGGTCATTTTCGAGCACGACACTTTCTAATCGTATTGGCGGACTTGGCGAGCGATTGCGGCTCCGAGAGCTTCGCGAACACTTTCGATCGATATGCGATCGAAAATTTGCTGGAAGAAACCGGTGACGATCATCCGAATGGCTTCTTGTCGCGTGAAGCCCCGTGAACGTGCGTAAAAAATAAGTTCTTCGTCTACCCGACCGCTCGTGCTTCCGTGCGTGCATCGAACATCGTCCGCTTTGATCTCAAGACCTGGAATGGAGTCCGCACGTGCGTTATCACTAAGCAGTAAATTATCGTTTCGCTGATAGCCGTCCGTCTTGTCCGCACCTTCATCGACTTTGATCATCCCGCGCCAAACCGTACGCGATCTGTCCTGGAGTACCGCTTTGTAAAGGAAGTCGCTCGTGCAGTGCGACGCTGAATGCCGCTGAAGCGTGTTGTAGGTGAGATGCTGGTGATCGCGAGTAAACAGTACGCCGTTAACATGGCTACTTGCACCTTTACCAATCAACGCGACTCGCTGGTCTACCTGGGCAAATTTGGAGCCGACTGCCGCAATTGTCCACTGGATGTTGGCATCTTGACCAACACTGGCTCGCTGATGTGCAAAGTGCCATGTGTTGCTTCCCCAATCTTGAAGACCCACGAATCTCAAATTAGCTCGTGCTTGAACCACAAGCTCTACGCCACCACAGTTAAACCCACCCGCATCAGGAGTCTCGCTACTGGACTCAAACAGAACGGTAGCCTCGGCTCCTTCGTCTAAAACAACTAAAGAATGCGAAAGGTCGACGCTGCCATCTCCCATCGCCGCGTGAATGTGCAACGGCTTGTCGATGACTACGTTCTTGGGCACATACAAAAAATAACCGTCCGTCCACATCGCAGCCTGCAACGCTGCGAACCGATCGGTATTAATATTGATCTGGGCATGAAGGTGTTTTTTCACCAACTCAGCATGATCGCGGACACAGCGGCTCAACGAACCGAACACGACTCCTTTGGCTGCGTATTTTGGGTCCAGCGATTCCGAAGTCACCAAGCCGTTTTCGCAACGGATCAAGCCCGCCACGTCAACACCCGCAAGCAATCGAACCGGTGCATTGGCAACCGATTGCGTTGCGGTCTCATCGGTCGGGTTGTATTTGGCTAATTTGAAACCACGAAGATCGGACCTAAGCCAATTTTCCTCGCGCGGATTTGGCCATCCCATCGATTCAAAAGCGGCCCAAGCATCCTTGCGAGCTTGGGTAATCCAAACAGGATCGATGCGTCGATCGACAAACTGATCGAAGCCCGCTTGATTAAAGCCGACGGTTTCGTTGCGTGCGACAGTAGATGTCATTTAGCCCACCGACCCTTCCATTTGAAGTTGAATCAAACGGTTCATTTCAACCGCGTACTCCATGGGTAACTCTTTTACGAGCGGCTCGATAAATCCGCTGACAATCATGGTGCTCGCCTCAGCTTGGCTCAGTCCTCGACTCATCAAGTAGAACAATTGCTCTTCGCCGATGCGGGACACGCTTGCTTCGTGACCGACGCTTACGTCCTTTTCAAGGATCTCAATGTAGGGATAGGTATCGCTGCGGCTCTTGGAATCCAAAATCAATGCATCACATACAACGTTGCACTTCGAATTCTTGGCACCCTTTTCGACGCGTACCAGTCCGCGATAACTTGCTCGTCCACCACCCTTCGAAATGGACTTGCTGATAATCTGCCCAGTTGTGTTGGGAGCGCAATGCACTAGCTTTGCACCGGCATCCTGATGCTGTCCTTTGGCGGCAAACGCTATGGAGAGAATTTCGCCGTGAGCACCGGGTTCAAGCATATAGACTGAGGGATACTTCATGGTGAGCTTGCTGCCCAAATTTCCGTCCACCCACTCCATAGTCGCGTCGGCATACGCAACCGCTCGCTTGGTGACCAAGTTGTAAATATTGTTGGCCCAATTTTGGATGGTCGTATATCGGCAACGGCTCCCTCGTTTGCATATGATCTCAACCACGGCCGAGTGCAGCGACTCGGACGTGTACATCGGAGCGGTGCATCCCTCAACATAGTGAACCGAAGCGCCCTCGTCGACGATAATGAGAGTTCGTTCAAATTGCCCCATGTTCTCTGCATTGATGCGGAAGTACGCTTGCAGCGGAAACTCAATCTTAACTCCCTTAGGAACATAAATAAACGAACCACCGGACCAAACGGCTGAGTTCAATGCCGCGAACTTGTTGTCGGTCGATGGGATGATCGTTCCAAAATACTCTTTCACGAGTTCGGGGTAGTCGCGAACGGCCGAGTCGGTATCGGTAAAGATAACGCCTTGATCGGCGAGATCTTGTTTGAGCGAACCGTAGACGACTTCGCTTTCAAACTGAGCCTTCACACCCGACAAGAATTTTTTCTCTGCCTCAGGAATACCAAGCTTTTCGAAGGTGTCTTTGATCTCTTGTGGAACTTCGTCCCAAGTCTTGCCTTGCTTGTCGGTCGGCTTCAAGTAATAAAAAATATCTTGAAAATTGATGTCGATGGCACCGCCCCACTTTGGCATAGGCTTGGACTGGAAAATTTCAAGTCCCTTGAGGCGATAGTCTCGCATCCATTCCGGCTCGTTCTTCATTTCCGAAATCTGATTGACGATCTCGGCATCGACCCCTTTGCGAGCTTTAAAGACGGCTTTGCTTTCGGTGCGAAAATCGTATTTGTTGATCTCGCCTACGGATTCGTTTGATGCAATATCGGTTGACATTATATGGTCTTCTTTAGGTTGTTTAGGTTTCGCTGAGGTTGTTGCAGGCACGGTTTGCTAGACAGTAACCGCTTCTTCTTTGCCCAACATTTCCTGGTTGGCCGCTTCGGCGTCAGGGTATGTTTTTCGGATACGTTCGTAGCCGTGATCGTGCAGTTCGCGAGCGAGTTCAGGTCCGCCCGTCTCCACGATTCGACCGCCGAGCATGACGTGAGTGAACTGAGGCTTGTTGTGTTCTAGGAGCTTGTCGTGGTGCGTGATGATCAGTAGACCCATCTTGTCGCGTCCAATTTCTGCGATCGATGCGCTGGCCAGTTTCACAGCATCTGCGTCAAGACCGCTGTCGGTTTCATCGAGGATCGAGAACTTCGGCAACAGCATCGCCATCGTCAAAATCTCAGCTCGCTTCATTTCACCACCTGAGAAACCGTCGTTGACGTAACGGCGAGCGAACTCCGAATCCATCTTGAGTTGTTCCATCTTTGACTTTAGCTCTTTGCGAAACTCGCGCATTGGGATCAAGTCTTCGCCCTCCTTGCGATCTGGACGTCGAACATTGGTAGTGGCATGACGAAGGAAATCCGCCGTCTTTACACCTGGTATCGCGATTGGGCGTTGGAATGCCATGAAGATCCCGGCGCGTGCTCGCTGGTCGGCTTCCCACGCGGTGATGTCTTGATCGTCGAGAAAAATTGCTCCCTCAGTAATTTCGTAATTGGGATGGCCCGCGATTGCCAACCCGAGCGTGCTCTTGCCCGAACCGTTTGGGCCCATTAGAGCGTGCGTTTCGCCAAACTTTATTTCTAAATTAACGCCGCGAAGAATCGCTTTTCCGTCGACAGCGACATGCAAATTTTCGATTCGGAGTTTGTGTGACATCTGTTCGTTCGATCCAAGGTCAGTTTGAAAATAGGTAAGTAATTTAGTAATGTAATATCGATGCTGGGCGATCAACTCGGTGCGATTGCACCCGGTATATGAGCACTTGGTCAACTCAAAACAGCTACCGTCGGCTTGAACTGACAACAACTATGGCCATCCAGGCGACATTGTGATAACTCCATTTCATGACCCAAGGCTGTGCTTAGCACTTTCGTTTCCATGTTGCACACGCTGCGATCATGCTCGTGGCCAACTAAATCTGGGTAAGGGCACGCCTGTACCTCAAGGATCGGCAATCCAACGCCGCTGGTCATACAGGTCGGAATCCTTCGATTCGTCAAAAGCCCTGCCATCAACTGCATTCGATCCTCAAGCGGACCGTCGGCCAGCAGTTCGCGAAAGGTCCCTCCCATGCGCTCAGATACCCGCTCAATCAAAGTCGCTTTCACTTCCGGAGATTCAATCAATTTGATCTCGTGCCACAGGGCGATCGCTAAATCGCTGTAGGTCACGCCCGCCTGCCGAGCTCCCTTGGCCGTCAAGAAGTAGTTGAACGAAGGTCTGCCTCGACCAACGCCGTGCTTGCGACGCTCAATCAATCCAGACTCCTCAAGCCGATCGAGCCGCTGCCGAATGGCTGTCGCGGTGACTTCGAGCCGCTCCATCAAGTCGGTAACGGACAGCCCCGCCTGCCGCCTGAGTAAGTCCAGAACAAGCTGGTCCACAGGCCGGGTCGGCGCGTC
>JAYVBW010000126.1:0-1838 GCA_043750255.1 Pirellula sp. | reverse complement strand
ATTACATCTTCAACGAGATATCGAGAGTCTTCACCACGAAGTTTTAACCCAAGCTGGCCGCGTAGAACAAATGATCTACGATTCGGTGAGTGCCTTGTGCAAGCGTCGCTACGAATTAGTCTCGAGCGTTTTGGCTCAAGATGACGTCGTCGACCGAAAGGAAGTTCAAATTGAAGAGGAATGCCTAAAGCTACTGGCGCTGCACCAACCGGTCGCTAGGGACCTTCGGCATATCACGACGATGCTCAAGTTAAACGCGGATCTTGAGCGAATCGCGGATCTTGCTTGCAATATTGCTGAGCGCGCCGAGTACTTGCAAAACTTCCCGTATTTCCCGACACCGGACGAGTTATCGTCGATGGCCGAGAACGCCACCGAAATGCTTCGGATGGCTTTGGACTCTTTTGTGAATTCCGATACGAAGGCGGCAGAAAAAGTAATCCAATTGGAAGCTCGCGTCGACCAACAGAATCGTGATGTTATTAAGGAACTTGAGGATCTGCTGCGTCTAGATTCCACCCAAGTCGAACCCGCCCTGCATGTCTTTTCAGCGGCGAGAAATATCGAACAAGTTGCAGACCACGCTGAAAATGTCGCTGAAGAAGTTATCTACATGATCGATGGCGAAATTATTCGCCACAAACACACCCAGCTTGTTAGAAAAACCAATGGCTAACCAACGAGTCCTCGTGATTGAAGATGACCGAGCATTGTCGGAGATTATCTGCTACAACCTTCAGCAGCATGGATTCCAGGTTTTTACTGCTTTTGATGGTCAAAGCGGCTTGAGTGCCGCATTCCATCAGCCACCTGAAATTATTCTTTTAGACGTGATGCTTCCGGTATTGGATGGAACCGAGGTTTGTCGACGATTGCGTGCACATCCCGAAACGAGTCAGTGCGTCATTCTGATGCTGACGGCAAAAGCCGAAGAAGCCGACCAACTGCTCGGTTTCTCAGTCGGTGCTGATGACTACGTCGTGAAACCCTTTAGCGTCAAAGTTCTTTTGGAACGCATCAAGGCATTGCGACGTCGCTTACTTTCTGAACCTGGCGATTTACCAACCATAGCAGTCCAAGGGATCGTCATTGATCGCGTTCGTCATCAAGTCACCCTGAACGGTGTAGCACTCGACCTAACTCCATCCGAGTTCAGACTGTTGGAAACGTTAATGCGAGATCCAGGGCGAGCCTATGAACGCAACGACTTGATCGATCTGGCGTTAGGCGAGGATACGGTTGTCTTGGAAAGAACTATCGATGTCCATATTCGAGCCTTGCGCAAGAAGCTTGGTGAAAGCGGCGATCTCATCGAAACCGTTCGCGGAGTGGGGTATCGATTCCAAGATCAGCGTGATTCTGCTTTGTAAAAAGTACTCCAAAGTTGAATCCTCTCGATACAAACATTCTGCTCTGTATCGCAACGCGAAAAAGACCATGGTATCAAGTTAGATTTTGCGATCAATAGTCCTTACGCCATGCAACTTAGCTCTCCGTTGTACAGAAACTGGGGCTGAAACCATTTTCAATTGGAAAGCCAATTGACGATTTTGAGCCGCGTATGCGGCGGCATCGAATAGCCGCCGGTGGTAACCGGCGGTAGAGATTCGCGGTGGTTGTTCAGAGCCGCGAATGCGGCGACATAACGCACATGAAAGATGGACTGTACCCTGTGCCGCCGCCTGCGCGGCTCTCGGCAGATCCGGTGCACAGGATCTGCGGGTTGTCACCCGCAGCTATTCGCTGTCGCAGCTATCGCTGCTGAAAAAACACGAGACAATGGTCTCCTCCCACGGTAGATTTCAGTCTGCTGTCCGCCTTAAGACGGGGGGTGCTGA
>JAYVBW010000125.1:0-4247 GCA_043750255.1 Pirellula sp. | reverse complement strand
GGCTGATGGTACATTCGGTAGGCTGATCGCACGATGGGGTAAACGACCAAACTAACCACTACGATAGTCACTACGCCCTGCCAGCCAAGTACCGTTCCGACTAAAAAACATTGAAGCGTCCAATGTCGACCAACAATTGCACCAAAATACCTTGCAAAGACAAAGGAGGAAATCCATCCCAATGCTCCACCGACAAGTCCGCCAAGGAGCACGGATAACGCCGGATTCGCGAAAGTTCCGACATTGGAAAATCCCAACTTAGAAAACGGTTGATGCCACGGGACGAGATCCAGCGCTGGTTGAACGATTTTGGTGGAAGCCAGACCGAACCCAATCATGACCAAAGCAATGATTGGAAACGGTTTCTTTCCAACGTTGGCGGTAGCAAGCATGATCAGGACTCCAAACATGGCGGCGTGGACCGCATAGATACCGATCAATGGCCATTCTGGATCGAGCACTATATTGACTAAACCAGTCCTTTTTGCCAAGGACCAATGGGGCAAGTTGGCGCCGCCGCGAACGAGCTGCCAAAGTGCAAGCCACATGAAGACAAAGCCAACCGCAATTTCAATCATTAGATACCGAGGAGCAATCGGTAGTCGACATGTGCGGCATTTGCCTTGCAAGGTGAGCCAGCCCAAGATCGGGGTGTTGTCAATAAAGCTTAGTCGTGTATCGCAAAACGGACACTTCGAGCCGCCAAAAACGATGGTTCGACCCTCGGGCACACGCCATGCAACTACATTGAGAAAGCTGCCTATGCTGGCCCCAAAATAGAAAAACCATCCGACGAACAAGAACTCGCATGTCCGCAACAGAATCCGATTGGCCCACTTCATCTCAAGTTGCGGTGGCAATATCTTCTTTTTCGGATACGCCAGATGAAAAAAACTTGTCTCGATTACAGGAAGCGCAATCACATAAAAAACAAAAGCTACAAAAAAAATGACGAACAAGCTCACCAACATCCAGTTGGTTCGAGAGCGTTTCTTTCTAGGACGTGCTTTTCTTTCGACTGACGCAATGAACTCTTCGTGGCCAACGTTGGGAACGTCTATTGAGATGCGGGCAGCATCCGCCACAGTTCGGGGCTGCTCGTGGCCCAAATTTCTCACTACCGGTTCCGGGGAAATCTCGCTCAAAAGGCAGCCCGTTGCTTCTTGAACTTATTGAGTAGATCTTTGAGTGGGTCCGTCGCAGGAGCGGCATTTGCCTTTTGCAAATCGCGAGGGTTGAGCCGACGAACAGCGCCCGGGTTTTGTGAATCGTTCGCGATTCGATACGCGTCAATCTCGGCGACTTCAGGAAGTTCGACACCAGGTGGCACAAGAAAAAAACCGATGCTGCGAGGCTGATAATTAATGTCCTCGATTGGATTGGGACTGGTCCCCGTTCGATCTATTGCAATCGATTGTAAAAATTCCTCATAGACACTCATGTCGTATAGCACCGTTGGAGGAATGGGCGTTTTGAATTGCCGCTGATTCCAATTGCCGAAAGCGTCCATCGTTTCAAACGTCGCAAGGATGGTTCCACCTGGATCTCGATCTAACTGTATCCGTTCGCTTCCTCTAGAAGGGATGCGCAGTTTTTGCATCGTTTGGGTATGTCTTCGATCGGCGACTAACACGAGCAGTGTATCGCTATGTGAGTTTGTAATTTTGGCAGAAACGGGACGCAAAGGTGGGTTTGGTACAATTTGATGTTGGACTGTACGGAATTGTGGCTGCGGCAAAACAAAGGTCGGAGTTTGTGGCCACCATACCTGCCAGGGATCGTAGGTGATGTTCTGCAACGATAGTCCTTGATTCGGAACGCATGTTAAACCCATGCCAGGGTACAAGACACTTTCGAAGCAATAACCCGCGTTGCCTTGAATGGTTTGTATTCTCCACAACTGATCAGCCCTATTGTTGATAGGGAGCAGCGAAATTGGAAAAGGAGAGTTCGATCGCCGAACCCCACCCCCACCGAATGCACCATTTTGAGGATTGAGTCTACCGCTGCGTGCGAAGCCGTCGGGGGCGTTGCCAAGTCCGATGGCCACCCAGTCGTTTTGATGTCGTTGCTGCAATCGAACGATGTTGTCAGCGACAGGTGTGATGTACCAGGCAGAGTCTGCTCCTGACGGTTGATTGGCGAAGCCAAACTGTTTGCCGTCTCGGATGCCGAGGAACTGTCGGTCGTTGGCGGTCCCTACCGACAGATGCATGGCCGTAATGCTAGGCAAATTTTGCAAGTTGCCGACTTGGCCATTGGAATTGGAAGTAGTCCCTAAAATCTGCTGGTCCTGTGCGATGCAACGAGAACGCCACTGAACCGCTAGCAGAGACAACAAAAAAAACGTACAGACCATTGCGCAAGTGTTAAGGCAACGACTTGCGCTGGACATGCAATTAGTCAACATGATCCATACTCCTCTTAGGAATGGGTTATCCCAATTTCATTATCAATGATTCGAAAGCTAGCCTAGAACGGTGTTCGTTGCTGTGGCTGCCCTTTAATTTGAGTTCGAGATCGACGAGCCAAGTAAGCATTTCTGTCGCGCGCGATCGGCCGATTCGCTTTAGCCTCGACTCAGCCTTAGTCACATCAAATCGATTGAATCCAGCTCGCTCCAAAGCGACCGACAACGCCATTTTACTTTCAACACGTTCGGATTGCTCAATTAGTTTAGCAGCCAATCCATATCGTCGTAGTGACCAAGAGACTTGGGCCATCAGTCCGACCACATTTTGCCCGGCGGTTAGCAGGTTATCTAGCTGTTCGATAGCCGTAGCGACTTGCCCGTCTGCGATAGCATCCGACAATTCCCAGGCGGTTTGGGTTCTCCAACCCCCTACCAATTCCGAGACACGCTTGTCCGACACTTTTCGGTTGCTATCTGCAAATAAAGCGAGTTTAGCAATTTCGCAGTCAATGAGTCCACAAACACCTCCGATGCGATCGACAATGAGCGCGCTCTGCTTTTCTGTGAGGGACAATGCATGTTTGGAATTTGCCCAAGCGACCACCCATTTTTGAATGGCTTTTTCATCAGGCGGATTACCCCAGGAGGATTTTTGTGGCGGCGTGCATTTGACGAGCTTTCCCTTTTTCGAGATCAGTTTGTAAAGCGTTGTATTTGCGGCAAGAGTTTGAAGCTCCAAGATAAGGCACGTGTCCACGGTTGCTTGGTCCGTCCAACGTTCCAATTGCTCGCGGCTCTTGCTGACAAATTTGTCTCCGTTTCGTACAATTGCGACTTTGGTTCCGCCATCGTCAAAAAGGGACCGTGTTGCGAGCTCGTCATGAACATCGCGCCACTGATCTATCTCTCCGTCAAAAGAACGGATCGTTTCGGAATCGATTCCGGATCCAGCGGTCAAATGATTGATCGCGGTACGGCGCAGGAAATCGTCGGAACCGAAACATGCGACGACCGTTGGTAAGGGCAATGCAATTGCGGATTCCAAAAAGTCGAATGCTGGATCGACTGGAGTCGGTTTTTCCGCTGCCGTCTTTGCTGCCATGTTTGCTAGTTCGAGGGATACGGGACTAATGTGGCCGATCGCTCCGCGATCGTTTGGAAGCAAAATGCGGCGGAATCACGATCGCGGAGCGATCGGCCGCAAAAGAGCCGAAGTCTTCGTTTTACCAACCTACTGGTCGATGGTCTATCACTCATGACCTCAATTTGCAACGAACAGCGAGGATTTCCGACTGTTAGGAAAAATCCGACGGCTCGGTTTCCCCATTCGCCGCGACTTCGATACAATCTGGCAACTGATTGAATTTTGTCCGTTCGCCAAACTTGTCCAGTCCATTAGCCCCTGCTTCGAGCCATGTCCAACACAAAAGTCCGCGGAACTGTCCATGTAATCGAGGACACCAAGTCATTCGGCCAAAAAGGATTTCGAAAGCGACTTGTTGTTCTCGAGCAACAGAATGGTCGATTTGCCAATTATGTCCCGCTGGAATTTACCAACGATGCATGCGATGCGGTCGACGAATTGAAGCTTGGCGACGAGGTCGACGTAACATATCGCTTAAGTGGTCGCAAATGGCAAAAAGATCCCACCAGCGAAGTCAAATATTTCCTAAGTGCCGAAGCGATGGGTTTCAACAAGGTTGGAGCGGGAAAAGCGGGTCAAAGTGACGATGAATTAAACGACGTATTCTCGCAAGCCGCAGCCGACGACGAAGGGGATGCGCCGTTCTAGGTTGCGACGATCTAGGTTGCGCCCTTGCCTTGGCTGTTCGGC
>JAYVBW010000124.1:0-3495 GCA_043750255.1 Pirellula sp. | reverse complement strand
ACTCCAAGTGTCGAACTTCCAACACCAATTCTCGAACGGTTTAGCTTGAAGACTGCCCCTGCGTCGATCATTACCGTCACGCCCTTGGGGACATCCATCGTTGCGCCATCGGACAAGATAGTGCCTGCAAGCAGACCGAAGCCGATCTCGTAAGCAAAATTATCTCCGACGGTTTCCAGCTTTTGATCGGCTCCGCCATTTCCAACAATGCGAACAATGTCACCAGGAACAGTTGACGCAAAGGCATTGGCTACGCCTGTGGCGGAAATATTGTTGAACGGATGCGCTAATGACCCATCCGCATTAGGACCAGCCGATTTATCAACAAATATGGTCTTGCCTGCTATGTCGATTACCGTTAGGCCAGGCGATATCTGAACCAATCGCTCTCCACGCAGCGTTAGCCGTGCACCGTTGGAGATTGCTGTAACCCCACCCAGTTCCGCTGAACGGCTGTTAATCGAAATCGCCAACTCAGAAGCTAAGTCACCCGAGCTGCTGGCAACGGGAGAATCCGTATAAAAAATCCGAGTGTTTCCGATACCGACGTTGGTGTCTTTACTGAATTCAAATCGCCTATCGACTCCATTGCCTCCTCGGATCGTCACGATCTTGCCTTCCAGATCCGAAGATCCGCCAGCATTGAATCGCATAGCCCGATCGAGAGGTCGAGTCTGGAACCAGAAATTATTTACGCCGCCACTGACACCATCCGCGTCACCATCGAGAGCGATCGATACATCGCCACCCACGCCTGTGACATCTTGAATCGAGTCAACGCTGTCGGTTTGAGCTCTAAACGTTAATCGCAAATCGTACTTGCCCTGGGTCTTACCGCCTGTACCAGTATTTGGAATCGTTGCGTCGTACTGATCATTTCCGGAAGCGGAAACCCCAACGTAGTAAACCCCCGACGAAAGACTTTGACGAATCAACGAGTCCTTGCTGAAATAATTATCGTTCTGAGAAATCAGTTGCAGTTCGCCACCCTTGAGTGTTATTGGCGAATACGTAATTTCTCGATTCCCAACTTTGGTAGCTGAGTCGCCACTTAATAGATTGACTCGTACGAGCGAACGGGCCACTGGATCATTGTCCAACGCGGCAACAAGCTGTCCCAGAGAGGATTCAGCAGCAGTCGTCGAGTTCAAATCAACTGAAATTGCGTTCGGAAAAACGTTGACTATCGGCAGCGCTCCGGCGCCTCGATTACTCCGTGTCACAAACACTTGCAGATTGTTCCCGAGCTTACCCGGTTTGACCGCCGTGAATTGCAATTGCACCCCTTGCCCTAAACCAAGATTCGAAGTGGCGCTGGCCTGAACTTGATGATACAAAGCGAGGCGAGTATCGAGTGTACTGCTGTTGAACTGACGTTCGGCCAACGTTTCCGCGACTAGAACTCCTTGACGCGATTGACCGTTCGGGCCAAAGTCGACGTCGAATCGATACAAATCGATATCGCTACTCTCGGGGCGATGCAAATATTGACCATGGATGATGTCCTGGTTGCCAGGAAAAATCGGTTCGAAATTACGATCCGCAGTGGAGGGGAAAGTGAGGAAGCCCGTATCGAGATTGAGCAACTCGGACGGGTCCAGATTTGCCGCACGAGAAAGCCCCAGCATAAAACCAATACTGGTCGCTGCTGCACGAGTAAAATTCTCGCCGTAGTTATCATTCCATACGTTGTTGGCTGAAAATACCGCCAAACTGTTTTGGTAAGTTGGGTCAATACGAACGCCCCATGGTCCAACCGTTTCGACTTGCAACTGACCCGCACGGAGCGCATTGGTGGTTCCCAGCGCCATCGTCAATCCGGTATTCGCGGTTTCAATGAACTGAACCCCAAGTTGATTTGACCACAATGCAAACGCTTCTCGAATTCTAAGCTTCTGTTTTTCCGTAATCGCGTTCGAAACCGGTACGCCCGCGTCTGTACCATAGATCGACTGAAAGTTGTAATAGAGCGTTCGAATGCCAGCGAAGTTATCACCACCAAACGCAGGATTGATATGGTTTTCAAACGTTTCACCAACCACGCGTTGAGCTGGATCGTTGGCGGCACCAATCAAGTCCAAAACATTGGTCTCTGGATCAATGGCGGAACTCAGTAATAGACTCGTCTGAGCAACGCTGGATGATCCGATCGTGCCCAAATTAGTGGCAGTATCGAAGGAGCTTCCAAGTCCGTATAAAGTGATTGGCGAGTAGTTGATGGGTCGGTTGCCAACGATTTGATTTCCATCGCTGCCGGGTTCCAGAATGGTCTTGACCAACGCAGACGAAGCCGGATTGGTTTCCAACGCAACGAGAACTTGATTGACGGTTGCGGTTGCGCTGCCTAACCGGACAGTTATCGCTTTCCCGACTACCGTAACAGTTGGATTTGGCGAAGCGGGACCGTTGATAAACGCGACCGTAATGCCACCGCTTGTTTCACCCAGAGTCTTCGAGGTAAATCGAAGCTTGGCACTGCCGTTTGTATTCAAATCCGAAATGGCCGTCGCAGAAGCATCGGTGCGGACTGGCGACATCGGAGCCGTCTCGCGCGTGCCGATTCGCAATCTGAACGTACTCGATGGCAAGAACGGCCCCGGTAGCGAATCGATGTCATTGTCGAATCGAAGTGTCGCAGTATTTGCAGATGCGTTGTAGTAAACCGATGTTGGAAGGAACGCGGGCAAATCATCCGTATTGCGAACCGTGTCGGCCGTATAAATCAGTTGATAGAACGAGGGATTTTCAACGCTCCGCGCCGTGGGTTTGCCGGTCGAAAGATCATTTTCAACGAGCAGCTTATCATTGTCAAAGTAAACAACGATCGTATTGCGCTGCTGTTCAATGGTCCCATTCGCAAGTCGAACCACCGGCTGCGGAACGACAGCCGTTACTTTAGAGCCTAAGTCCAATCGAAAATCGATCGTATCTTGACGTGTGCTTGAGTTGGTAGGGACAAACAACTGGCCGTTTGTATTGCGAAGCCCACGAATCCCGCGGCTTGCATCATCAAAACCAAAAACTTCCAAGCGATACACATCGTCAGGCAAGTTCTCCGCAAATCGCAATGTGACTTCGTTTTCGTTAGGTCGGTCTCCGATGACAACAGCACCTGGCTGTAGGATCACGTCATTATTAGACGTTAGCTGAATTGGACTGTAACCGGCTGGATCAACACCACCCAATCTCGCGGATGCCAAACCACCGTTGATCTTGGCTGAGAGCCGTGGCGAAACCACCGATGAACCATTGATCAAATCGACGAGTCGCTGCGCAGTAACCAATCCGTTAGGATTCGAATTCAAAGTAATCGTGACATTGATCCCGTTCATCGCAAATGTCGGGGCGCCGGTTGGTCCGAGATCACTTCTCACGACATTAATTGTCAAGAGGTCCGCCGCATTGCGACTAGCTAGCCGAATATCGACTCGACCATTCGAACCGAAATCCGACGTGACGCTTGGCAACGTAAACGAACCGTCCGATCCAGCGCGC
>JAYVBW010000123.1:0-17836 GCA_043750255.1 Pirellula sp. | reverse complement strand
CAAACCCAGGGAGTAGTGCATTCGCCATTCGCTCGGGTTGCTTCAGTACGCCGAGAGTTTCCCAAGTTGCGAGCGTCTGTATCGCGATTGCTGGCGCTTCCTCATCGAATCGATGGACAAGAACATGTCGGCACGCGTTACAGTATAAAAGCATTTGGGCCTTGCTGAGCAGAACGATCGCTTTTTCTAAATGCAAGCGCGAGGCGTTTGCGTCACCTTGTTGATGAAGCCAGCTTGCTTGGAACGCTTCTGCCAACGCAACTGCGTACCCGATTCTTTCGCGTTTGAGCTTCTCGATAGTTTGCTTGACGGTCTCCAAAGAGTTCTTTTTTTGGTAGTTGGACGCAGCGGCCGCCAAAGCCGCTCGACAATGGACTTGGAGGAAGTCGATACGGATCTGTTGAACTTGGGACAAGAAAGATTTTTGGTAATTCCTCCATTCTCCTTGCAAGCGTTCGATCGCTTCATCACCGATCCCTTCGTAGAGATCGACAAACACGTTTGCCAAAAGGTAATTATGATGTTGTACGAAGAAGCCATGACTAGAAAGTCGGGATTGGTCCTCTTTTAATCTTGCACGAGCTTCTTCGGGGCGTCCTACGGCAAGCTGCAGATGCGTCATCACCTGCGTCCCGTAATTCAACGAAGCGAACAAATCGTTTGTTTCTCTTGCGATCCTCAGGAGCTCCGGTTGTCGGCGGGCAATTTCAGCGAGATTGCCTTGGTATTGTAAAGCCCATAATGCAAAGGTCCGAGCCGTATTGACTTCCCATGTCACGTCCCGACAACGCTCGTCCTGTAGGTACACGAGAGCTCGATCGCAGCATCGAACGGACAGCGACCACTGACCCCGAAGATGGGCTGCGACGCCGCGGGCGGACAACAACGTTCCAGCGAAGTAGGGGTGGCTTTCCTCTCGAGCTACGCGGCGCGCTTCTACAAGACCGCGGCAAACTGCTTTGCGGCTGAAATTGCCGCCAATCGCGACGTGACCGACGTACGCACCTAGGGCTCGCAATAAATACTTTGGGACTTGCAGACTCAATGCGATTTTTAAGTATTCGTTTAGAAAGTAAGAACCCCGAACCGGATCGACGACACTCAAACCCGCCGCAGCCGACCAGCAAACTTTGAGTCGTCGTTGTTGACTTGACGTGAGTTTTTGTTCCTGTGCTGCAAACAAGCTATCGCTCGAGAGATCGTTTTCTGTGATTGGACTCACTCGATTTGGTGCGGATCGATACGCAGTCGAACGCAGGCCACGGACTCGAAGCCATGCTTTTCGAGTGAGCAAGCCAATCACGGCTTGGAGGGTTGTCTTAGGCCAGCTTAAATGGACCGCGTGCAGCGCTTGGATCAATGCCTGAACGCCCGCGTCGATGTGCCCGCTGATCAAAAACCGCAAAGCAGCCTGCTGGAGCAAGTCTGGTCTCTCCGAATCATTAGCTAGTTCCGCAGCCCGCAAATATTGGGCTGCCGATTCCGCTCCACGCGATGCATAGGCCAAGGCGTTTCCATAGTGCACTCTCAATTCACGTTCCAAGCGTCCGGACGGCTTTAAGTGTTCGATCGCTTGTCCAAAAAGATTGGCGGCACGATGAAAGGCCAAGATTTCCGCTGCGTGCTTGCCTGCCTGAACGTAGTACTGCCCAGCCTTTTCCGTTTGTTCGGATTTGCGAAAAAGGTCACCGAGGAATTCTGCATCGCTTTGAATCGGACTCTCTTCTAGGAAGCTCGCTAACCGAGAACAGTATTGACTCGTTTGGTCTTTACTCAACTGACACGCGACGGTCTCTCGGATTTTATCATGGTACGCTTCGATGTCTCCCTGTTCGCTTGATTGACGAACAATGCGTTTAATACGCAGTGTTTGTAGCGTGGTCGTTGGATCTTGGGCAAATTCAACAAGGTTCTTTATGGCCTGCCATGGTACGGGACGCCCCGCTGCCGCGAGCAATTCAATCGCTTGTCGCTGGTCGCTGGGCAACTCGCAAATTTCGCTCCATAGCACATCACTAAGCGTCTTAGTCAACTGGTGGTCCGGGGCTCTATTCTCAGATTCAGCGAATTGGAATTTGGACGATGAATCGTCCAACTGCTTGGCAAAGTAATTCGCAAATGCGCGAATGAAGAGGGGGTCGCCTTCTGTTTCGCCTACGATTTTTTCGACAATGGCTTGTGTGGACTGACGGTTGTATCTCAGCAACTCTGTAGTAAGCTGTGTTGATTCGTCAATGCTCAAGCGATCGATATTGAGTTCCAACTGTTCCGCTAGCAAAACCTGTTCGGAGCTTGGCAATGCGACGCGGCGAACGAGGTTCAAACAACGGCTGTTTTCTTGGTCTTCCGTTCGGAATGTACAGATAATCAGTGCGGCAGGAAGCCTATCCGCATGAGTAAGCTGTCGAAAGATCATTGCCGTATCTTCATCGCCCCACTGTAAGTCATCAATGAACAACACAACGGGTTCCCATCGTGCGAGGCGGTCAAGCAACTCGTGTAAGCCCATTACTCCACGTCGTCGTACCTCTTGTGGGTCGGAATAGGTTCGATGTCGAACTCGGGTCGATTGAACCGCTCGTACATCACTTAATACCGGGAACAATTGGCAAAGGGCGTCCAATTCCATTGGAAGTATACGTTCGACTTTCTCCGGTGGCAGGTGGAGTAGATACTGCACCACCGCATCAACCAAGCTGTCAAATCCTCGATAAGCAACGGTCTCATTCTCATAACAGCGACCTCGCAATATGACCACGCGATTGGAATCAGTAAGCTGCTTGAGAAAGCGATTCACCAAAGCAGATTTTCCCATGCCGCTCTTTCCCGCCACGAATACGACGCGTCCTGAGCCTGAACGGGTTTGTTGCCAAACTTGATGTAGCTGGCCGAGCGGTACTTCTCGACCAATCCAAACGGACTCGGAGCGAATCGTCAGCTTGTCAGGGCTTAGTCTATTGGTAATGTCGTCGCCTGAGGGTCTAAGTTTCGGATCTGGGTTGAGTAGGTCGACACACAAATTGTTGAGGTCTGATGGAATACTCGGAATGAGATCCTGGGGAGCTCGCTTGGGGCCGATGAGTTTTTGTTGTTGTAGGCTTCCGAAGGAACTCGGCGCGAAAGGTAAAGTGTCAGTGAGCGCTTGAAACAACATGACACCGAGACTGTAAAAATCGGCAGCAGGCGTAAGTGTCACTCGAGCAGCTTGTTCAGGTGCCATGAATACGGGTGTTCCCGCAATCTCCCCGAGGGAATTGTGGAATTCACCTTCGTCCATCTCGACAGCGAGTCCAAAATCCAAAATGATTACGCGTCCATCGTAATTGACCAAAACATTGCTGGGCTTCAGGTCGCGGTGAAGGCTGCCTGCGCGATGTAGTACTCTCAACCCATCGACAAGCTGGAGTAGTGACTCGCGCAATCTCGCTTCGTCAAAACCAAATCGGACTGTGTCGCAATCGTTGAGTATCAAAGAAGAGTCCGTACTATGTCGGACATAATCTCTGAAGCTTACCCCTCGAATAAACTCCATTGTGAAAAAGGGCTCGCGTTGCGTCGTCACCAGTTCGCCAAGCTGAACAAGATTCGGATGTGCCAGATCGGCCAAAATGCGAAACTCTTGTTTGAAGCGATGGAGTGCGTGGGGCTCGAACCGTGTTAGCGTCTTTAGGGCAACGGACGATGCGCTTCCCTGCCTTTGAGCTTCGTAGACAATCCCCATACCCCCCCGACCGATCTCACCAATCAGACGATAGTCACCTAGAGTAAAAGAATCTCCTAATTCTGTCTTGAATTGATCTTCGAATTCCGTCTTGAACTGGTCTTCGAAATCCGTCTTTGGATTTTCGTCGTCGTGTCGATTGGATCCTGTCATGCTAACCTTTTTTCAACAACCTTGCGTCGATGACGGGCTCGATCAAATTCCACAATGTGCTTGATCAACGAAACTGGCTACTTCCCAATCACGTCCTTACCCATCCAGGGGCGAAGCACGGCTGGAACCCGGATCGTGCCATCGGCCAATTGATGATTTTCCATGACGGCAATAATAGTTCGGCTGATGGCGATGGCAGTACCATTAAGCGTGTGCACCAATTGCGTACCTTTTTCGTTTTTGGTTCGGGAGCGAATATTAAGCCTTCGTGCTTGATAGTCCGTGCAGTTAGAAGTGCTGGTCACTTCGCCCCATTCCCCTGCAGTCCCTCGGCCTGGCATCCATGCTTCTAAGTCGTATTTGCGATAGGCTGGGCCGCCAAGATCGCCCGTTGCTGTATCAACAACTCGAAAGGGAATCTCCAGCAGATCAAACAAATCGCATTCAAGCTGACGCAACTCTTCGTGAACGGCATCACTTTGATTCGGAAGCGTGAACGCAAACATCTCAATTTTGGTGAATTGATGAACTCGATAAAGCCCCTTGGACGCACGGCCCGCAGCCCCAGCTTCCGTTCTGAAGCAATGGCTGATGCCGACCAGTTTAAGTGGCAAGCTCTCTGCTTCGAGCACTTGGCCAGCGTACATGCCACCCAGCGTGATTTCCGCAGTGGCGACCAGATTCAGGTCGGTGTTTTCGATGCTATAGATCTGAGTTTCCGGACCGCGAGGGATGAATCCAATTCCATGGAGTGTTTCCGTATTCGCCACGTCAGGAGTTGAAACGGGTACAAAGCCCTGTTGGATCAACATGTGCACTGCGAACTGCTGGAGAGCAAGCTCTAAAAGAACAGCGTCGTTCTTGAGAAAGTAAAAACCAGCACCTGCGACTCGAGCTCCCGCTTCGAAATCGATCATGTCATGCTGTTTGCCGAGTTGCAAGTGATCTTTAGGCTGGAAACCAAATGTCGGAATGGCCGTCTTGCCTCGCGAAATCTCTAAATTCGCTTGATCGTCCCGACCGATCGGTGCTGCGGGGTGTGTCATATTTGGCACACGCGACAGGATCGTCCCAATCTCCTTGTCCAATACATCGTGCTCCGACTGTACCACTTCTTTTAGCTCTCGCAGTTTCCGGCCTTGCTCTTTGATAGCCTCGCGGTCCGCCGGGGTTGCAGCACCGATCTTGGCACTCGTCGCATTGGCTTGCCGGTTAAACTCCTCGGCTTGATTGAGTTTCAACTTTCGGAGCAATTCTAACTCGACAAACCGATCGATTTCGGCATGTGCACCACGATGGATGCAATTCGCTTTAACCAACTCAGCATTTTCTAAAACAAATTTTCGATCGAGCATTGGAAGAAACGGGGGGGTGAGGACGAATCACAAAAATACCTATCGCCAGAGTTTATCTCAAAACTCAGAATCGTCCAACAAGCCCAAAGCGTTTAAGCCCTGACGTTTGATAGGATTGTACCAAGCGAGTGAAATCCCCTGTATTTTAGAATAACCCGCTCCGATAAAGATCAGTGAACGCTCGGAAACGAATTCAATTGCGAGCATGGAGCCATGGATGGTTGGTCAATTTAACTTTACTGCCAATTTGAGAGACCATTCTATGCGACTTTTTCTTGCTGCATTTTGTTTGACAGGGGCCATCTCGTCCTCCCCAGTTTTTGCAGAAAATGATGAGCCATTGACCGGCGGAACAGGCTCGCTAGGTCACGCTCGGTTTGAAGTCAGTCCTGCTCAAGAGTACCTAGTGGCACGTGCTCGCGCAGAAACGATGCATCGCGAAGCAATTATGAAGCAACACGACTGGATGGGCTACAACTTTGCTCGGCCAACCATCAATGCAGACATATTCTATAACGCCAATCCGCCATTGCGCATTCGACGTATTTACAGCTATCCTGGCCTTTGGGTTGATTCCCGTTCGTACGGCTTCTAGACGATTCAACTGTGCCATCTGCCAGACGAGCTGGCAGGGGAGCGATACGAAACTACTTGCTGGGTATAAAAAGACTAGCAGCCTGTGCTACGACGAAGTGGTTCTCGCTAATTAACCGTTGCAAAAGCGTAATATCGAATTGCGTGGAATAATTGCCTCCAGATAACTCACCAATTGCGATTCGTGACCGGCTTGCAACAGTTTCTCCGCTTCAAGTAATTGACTACCGATCGTGTTCGGCTCCAGGGAGTCTTCAAGTTTCGATTCACAAGTGATTCGGATTTTAATAAGTCGATCGATCCCATTAGTTCCCTCTGGATAGGTGCACTCAATCTCAAGCCACCAGCGACTGCCCATCCAACGGCAATTTGCGATAGTTCCTCTAACGACCAGCCCATCATCTGTCATCGACATGCCCGGTTGGCCTGAAGGCAATTGCCCAGGCAAATCGATTTCAATGCGACTAATTTTCCAATTGTGCGATCGCACGCCGCACTCGAGCAAACTCGTGTCGAACTGTTGGTCAGACTCTAGCCACATTCTCGGCAGCGTTACGATATCAACAGCCGGTTGCCCGAGCAAATGAGCAACTTCTTTCGATTGTGGCGAGCAATATACCATCCGAGAATCGCCCACTTGTTGAATCTTTCCTGACTCAAGTACAGCGATGCGATCTGCTAAGTAAAAAGCTTCATCGGAATCATGGGTAACGTACACGAAGGTCCTGTGGGTTTCCCGGTGTACGACCCGAATCAGCTCCCTAATTTCTTCGCGCAGGGACTGATTCAAATGTGCAAGCGGCTCGTCCAGTAATACAATCGACTTACCGGATAGCATCGCTCGAGCGATTGCCACGCGTTGCGATTGTCCACCGGACAGTTCCGCAAGCTTCTGATTGAGTGTTCCTCCCAGCTTCAGCAAATCAACCCAATCGGAAATTTGGCAAGGTCCGTTCCCTTTCTGGGCAGCCAATTGAAGATTTTGCCGAACGGTTAAATGCTCATATCCATTTCCATCTTGAAACACGACTGCGACGTCACGCTTGTGCGGTAGGACACGGGATTGATCGACACCTGCGATTTGGATAGTACCATTCTGAGGCGTTTCAAGACCTGCGATGAGTCGTAGCAGAGTCGACTTGCCACTGCCGCTCTCTCCAAGAACGACGAGCAGTTCTCCTTTTGCAATACTTAGACTGAAATGATCAAGAACTCTCGTGCTTCCGTATCGCTTGCCCATATCAACAATTTCGATGGCTAACGTCTCCAACGCCAATGGCTTAATGGCGATCGGTTTGCAAATCGGAACGCTGGAATTAGGTTGCATATCTCACGGATTACTCTTGCCGCTTGATCCACTCAAGCAGGACTTTTCCTACTTTGGTTAACGAGGCTCCAGAACATTTATCAGGTGTATCTGCAGTCGTGTGCCAAAAACTTTTGCCCTTTGGCACACCTCGAGTGTAATCGAAATCGATCAAGTCGATGACGGGAATTTTTGCAATCGTGTTCAAGGGAAGGTGGTCGTCTTTGATTTCATAGCCCACGTTTGGCCTGAACTCCTTGATCTTCAGCTCCCTCGCAATCCCCCAGACCTCATCCACAAGCGGTCGTGCAAAGTTAAAGGAATTTTGCTCGTAAAAAAGCTGCAGATCTGCGTCCCCGATCATGTCCACTAAGATCCCGCATCGAAATCGTGGGCTGTTTGAGTCATCAACATAAGACTGAGAAAAATGAGTGGAACCCAAGAAATATGGATCTCGCGGCTCATCGTACACCAGTTCTTCGGCATCGAAAAAGACTAGATCGACGCCAACCTTCATTGGGAGACTTTGCAACGCATGCCCTAGCTCCATGAACAACGCCGTACCGCTTCCTCCATCATTGGCTCCGACAAACAATCCTTTGGGATTCCTTGCGTCGTTGACTGGAAAGGGCCGCGTATCGTAATGAGTGCAAAGGAAAACGCGTTCTGAATTGTCTGGATTCCAACTCACTATGAGATTCTTGACCTCTACTTTGGCCCCGGTTTCGGGATGCCTAGTTTCGAACGTTTGCCATCGGACGCTTCCTCCCAACTTGGTGAAGTGCTCCTCGAGCAACTCCTGTTGCTTTCGCATCCCCTCGGTGCCGGTAACTCTAGAACCAATGTCGCAGATTTTCACCAAATAAGAAAACGCTCGCTTAGGGTCGAGCGATGACTTTCCGTTCGACTGGCATACGGAAACATTTCCTAGTCCCAGAAAAGCAATCATGCTGAGGACGGTCGTGGTCAGAAGAGAATTGTTGCGCAATGGATGGCTCGTTCTCTGTCAGGAAAAAAATGCGGCATCCTGCCGCTTGAACTTGATCCTTCAATATCGGCATTGTTTGCGCGTTTCCTTCTTCTGTCAATCAGTCCAAAAAACATTTATTGGAATACCGCCAATGCTTTCTAAACTGCTAGTGCAGATGCCAACTAGAAAACCAATGCAACTTTGGTAAAACATAGCCGATGCTCACTTGCACCAAGAACCAATCCACCCTTTTGGAGAATCAACATGACCAACGGACCAATGAATCGAAAACTTAAAATGGGGATCGTTGGCGGGGGACAAGGCTCGTTCATTGGTCGTGTTCACTCGATCGCTGCTTGTTTGGACAACAGAGCAACGCTAGTTGCGGGCGCATTTAGTAGTAATGCCGAACGTTCCAAGGCGTCCGCTCCAGATTACGATGTCTCCCAAGAGAGGGCCTATCCATCCTACCAAGCGATGTTCGAAGCCGAAGCTAAAAAGCCAGTTGGCGAACGCATCGACTTCGTATCCGTCACGACTCCCAATCATACGCATTTCGCAGTGGCCAAAGCAGCTCTCGAAGCTGGGTTTCACGTCGTTTGCGATAAACCGATGACCTTCGATTTAGCCCAAGCCGAAGAGCTGGCACAACTCGTTGACAAATCCAAGTCGGTCTTTGCACTGACACACAATTACACTGGTTATCCGCTTATCCGACAAGCGCGCGAGATGATCCAAAGCGGCGAACTCGGTGAAATCCAAGCCGTTCGCTCGAATTACATCCAAGGTTGGCTGCGCACACGACTAGAAGACGAAAACCAAAAACAAGCCGCTTGGCGAACCGATCCCAAACAAAGTGGCGTTGCTGGTTGCTTTGGTGACATTGCAACACACGCCTACAATCTAGGTCGATTCATGACGGGGCTACTGCCAGCAGAGATCAGTTGCCACCTCAAGATTTTCGAACCGGGCCGCAAACTCGACGACTATGGAACCGCCATCGTTCGCTATCAAAATGGTGGCCTCGGAACTGTGACAGCAAGCCAAATTAGCCATGGCCGCGAAAATGATTTGTCCATCGAAATCGACGGTACAAAAGGTTCCCTTTCTTGGCGACAAGAAGAACCGAACGTCATGATTGTCCGGCAGAACGGCCAACCGCATAAACTCTACACGCGCGATCCAAATGCTTCGTTCATGAACGCAAGCGGTCGAGGTGCCTGCCGACTTCCTAGTGGCCATCCGGAAGCGTTCTTCGAAGCATTTGCCAATATTTATGTCGCAGCTTTCGACGCAATGGTCGACGTCTCACAGAGCAAGACGATTGAACGAGTCGATACTCTCTATCCAAACGTGAACGATGGTGTCGAGGGCATGTATTTCATCGAGCAATGCGTCGCTAGCAGTGCACAAAACGGTGCATGGGTCTCGATGAAGCACCCTCGGGCTCGCTCGTAGGACGCCTAACGGTTGGCCGGGTTTTTTGCAAAAATCACCTGTAGAAGCAGTATTTTCAGGAATTTCATCTCGAAATTTGACCGTCGATGAATGTTGACCTAAGTTTCGGTAGCTATTGGCAATGGCCGATTGCTAAATCACGATTCCAGATCCTCCCTGAATCACAAGTTCAGAGAAACTTACCCTACTGCACAAACGTAATCCTATGTTCTCGCTGCTACGTCGACACGCCGATCCATTCAATCAAAGAACAAAGAAGCAGGAGGTCTGGAAGTGCCTTCGACGCATTTTGGATCGAAATGCCGCCGAACAACTGTTGCTTGGGAAAGAGGATCGGAAGGAAAAACGAATCCCATTTTCTTTGCCCGTTCTGTTGCAGCCGTGCTTGGCAGACCAGCACACGTGGTGCGAGCCAATTTTTGCTGTGACGAAGGATTTATCAGATGATGGGGTCGCAGTCATTGCCCGTCAATCATTAGACCAATCAACAGTTATTTGCGTGATTTGGGCAGATGGCCCCATCTTTCTTTCCGGTGAGATTCGTCAATGCCAACACCTAGGTGGAGGCTTCTGGAAAATAGGAATGGAATTGTCCGAAATTGTTTCAAGCTTGGACTTTCCTCTGTTGCGATCTTTGTCCGAAAGGTTAAGTCCGGAAGCAGAGTGGGTTTAACATGGGCTCCACTATGGGTCGAATCGTGCGGTGTCGCGGGTATCGTCTTTTCCAGACTCGTAAAGCCGCTGCCGTCGTCGAGTTTGCCGTCGTTTTGCCGCTGCTGCTGATCATCTTTGTAGCTGCGGTCGATTTTGCGAGGGTGTTTTACAATGCACAAGTCCTTACCGACTGTGCCAGGACAGCAGCACTTTTTGCGGCGAATCCAGATTTGGCTCATAGGACCTCTTACGAATCGGTAGTCGACTTGGCACGAACGTGTGTCGCTGAATTAGAGCCAAAGCCAATTTTTTCATTTACTAGTGGTACGGATACACAATCGCGTGCCTATGTTGAAGCCACCGTTTCACAGTCATTCACCTTAATCTGTCCCTTTGTCTTTCAATCGCAATATCAAATATCACGCACCGCACGAGCCCATCTTTATCCCGCTGCAATGGGGAATTCCGATGAGTAATCGCAAACACTTGAGAGTGAAGTATTCTCGCCATCAGCGAAGTGGTGCGGTGATCGTAGAAATGGCGATCGTATTGCAGCTACTCATTTTACTTGTGATTGGCCTTTGCGTCGGCGAACTAGGAGCATTTCGCTACCACCAAGTTGCCGCTCTGGCACACGAAGGTGCAAGGTGGGCATCTGTGCACGGCAAGGAATATGCAAAACAGAACAATAAAACGATCGCAACCAAGGAGGATATTTTTGAAAACGTCATCAAGCCAAGGGCGGTAGGTCTTGATCTCAACAAGATTTCCCATGAGGTAACGTGGAACGCCGAAGGAAGTTTGGTGACCGTGACCATTCAATACACATGGACACCGGAGTATTTTTTCTCGGTTCGAAAATTCTCGTGTGTCGCAGTGACACTTGTAACTTATTAGAGAGTATGGGCTTTTAACATGACCCGAAAATTAGATTTGGCTTCGCGCCGTCGAGGCGCAGTAATTCCACTTGTTGCCGTTATGATGGTGGTTCTCTTGGGCTTGGCGGCCCTGTCCGTGGATGGGGGTAACTTGTATGTCGAGCGTCGAAACACGCAAGTCGCCGCCGACGCATCGGCCGACGCCGCTGCCATTGAACTTCTTGCAAGCTTTTCGACGGATGGTGGTGTTGATAGTAACGGAAAGGCTCGCGAAGCCGCATTGTCCCTGGCAGCAACACACGGCTATAAATCCACAAGTGTCACCGTAAATATTCCACCGAAAACAGGTTCCTTTGTTGGCAAGAATGGGTACGCCGAGGTGCTCATTAAGACAAATCCGCCCAGGTTCTTTAGCAAGATACTCAGCAACAAGGATCTAGAAGTAAAGAGTCGGTCGGTGGCGAGTGGTACTTTGATTTCTACCAAAGCGAGTGTCATGGTGCTGGATCCCAAGAGTAAGAACTCCTTAAAATTGAAAGGCAAGAGTTCGTCTCTCGAGGTGGGTGGCGATGTGATTGTGAATTCCAAAAACAAGAAGGCAGCAGAAATAAACAAGAAGGCACAATTGAAAGCAGAGCATGTACTCGTTTCTGGTGGCTTGTCCAAGAACTCGAAGCGCAACATCGACGGCGAAGTCTCAACGGGCGTAGAGCCGACGCCGGATCCGTGGGCGTCGTTGCCACCTCCACCCAAAGGTGGGACGCTTACGGCAAATGACTATAAGACAGTTGTCGGCAAGAGCAATACGTATCGTCTCGAACCAGGCACCTACAAAGAATTAAAGTTCGACAAGGATGACACTGTAATCATGTCGCCTGGCATCTATTATGTCGACGGGGGCGGTTTCGAGCTTAAGGGGGATTCGACTCTCACTGCCAATAGGGTCACAATCTACAACACAGGAAAGAGAGGATTTAAAGTATCGACGAAAGGCAATGTTTCCATTTCGCCTCCAACGTCAGGACCTTATCAAGGCATTAGTCTTTTTCAGGACTCGGCAAAGAAAACAAAAGTCGAGTTCAACAAGCAGTTCCATCTCGATATCGCTGGGATCATCTACGCTCCCAATTCTGAGGTGAAGTTCAAGAATTCGACGATTGATATCGATAGCAGTGTCGAAGACAACGACTGGGATAGCGAGGAGGATCAGCCGATGGAAGACGATTCCGGATACGGTGAAGACAGCTCGATCGGCGCGGCGATCGTAGCAGGTAAACTGTCTATTGATAAGAAAACACGCTTGACGATAATGGGGACGGATATCGCCGCCTTTCGACCCTTTTTAGGAGTCGTCGAGTAATTGGTTACAGTCGGCTACACTAGTGCCGCTACACAGTATTTCCAGTTACAATACTTTGGTATCCAATCAAACTAGCACCTGCAGGAGCCAATTTATATGAATGATCAAGCCACGTCTCATACCCGCCGAGCGTTCTTGGCGTCCGGCGCAATCGTAGCTGCAACGGTTTCTACTATCAACGCTTCGACCTCGCTTGTGGCCTCAGAACAGCTAAGTCCAATCGTAGTGCCCCCGGCCGGAAAAAGAATTCTTCTTTCTTGCAAACTTGGGATGATCGCCAAAGAAGAATCGGGAAAGAAGTTGACTTTGGTTGAACGCCTAAAGATTGCAGGTGCGGCCGGATTCGATGGGGTTGATTTCGATGAAGCGGGTTCATTCACAGTAGAGCAAGCGAGATCCGCAGTTCAAGAGTCCAGCGTCTTTTGTCACAATGCAATCAACCACGACCATTGGAATAGCACACTTACTAGTCCGGACGAATCCGTTCGAGCAAAAGGGGTTACCAATATCGAACATTGTTTGCGAGTCTCGCATGCGATCGGTGGAAGTGCTGTTTTGATCGTAATCGGACGAGGCACAGATGGAAAGGTCGACGAGATCGACAAACGGGCGAGAGAAGAAATCAAGAAGCTCATACCCCTTGCCGCTTCCTTGGGACAGTTGATTCTTTTCGAAAACGTTTGGAATCAAATGCATTACGATCACGATGCACCGCCCGAGCAGACTCCGGAGCGTTTTATCAACTTTGTCGACAGCTTCAATAGCCAGTGGGTAGGTATGTACTACGACATCGGCAACCATTGGAAATACGGTCAACCACGTGCGTGGCTGAATGCATTCGGTCGGCGTGCGGTTAAGTTAGATATTAAAGGCTTTAGTCGAGCAAAAAACAAGTTTGTCGATATCGCATCCGAGGACGACGATTTGCCATGGGGCGAAGTGCAGCAAGGACTTAAGGAAATCGGTTTCACGGGTTGGACGACCGCAGAGGTTGGTGGCGGTGGCCTTGAACGATTGACGACGGTTCGAAAACAAATGGAAAAAGTGTTGGGACTAACGTGATTGGTTTCAACTCCTCTCATTGCTTTCAATACACGTGGCTTACGTCTCCGAAAAGAGCGGCTGGCGACACGTTTACTTGATCGATGCCAATCTTGGGTCGGTCAGGAACGCAGTAACATCCGGAGATTGGGTCGTTCGCGGAATTGATGAAGTCGACGAAGTGAATCGGCAATTGTGGTTTCGCGCCAGCGGTTGTTTTCCTGGCCAAGATCCCTACTTGATTCACTACGGACGTGTCAACTTCGACGGCACTGGTCTCGTATGGTTGACGGAGTCTAATGGCAACCATACGCTGCAATTTTCGCCCGACAAGAAGTTTGCCATTGATAGTTATTCTCGCGTTGATCTTGCGCCTGTCACCGAATTGCGACGTGTAGCAGACGGCAAACTAGTCTGTGAGCTTCAACGCTCAGACGTAGACGGCTTAAGGGCAACGGGAACACATTACAGCGATTCCTCGAACATCGATAATGCACATCTTCTTCAAGGCAAGTTGCTATTGATCGTCGGAGAGATGGATACCAACGTTCCACCGGAGTCTACCATGCGATTCGCAGACAAACTCATTAAAGCCAACAAGGACTTTGACCTACTCGTGATACCCAACGCCAGCCACGGGATGGGCGGTGCCTACGGACAACGCAAAATGCATGACTTCTTCGTCCGCAATTTCTTAGCAAAGACAGCTACCAATTGAAGTCAAAGCGACTTGCGAGGATATCTGAGCTTGTGGCCCCAAAGACCGCTTGCTGGCTTGTGATCGGATGAATCCAATCCAACATCATTCGAACTCGATCGTTCCAGTACCAATTGACTCCAAACGTAAAATCATTGTACTGGCCAGCGTTCAGGTTATTCAGGTCTAGATGCGACCATCTTGATTTTGCTTCCCAAGCGCCCCACCCTACACCGCCAGGAGTAAGTGAAAAGTTGTTGAATGGGACATTGCGAGCAAACTGAGCCCCATGTTGTCCAAACCTTTCGAAGACTCGATTCTCACCGGTTAGAAAGAAACTCGTATGTACATAGGCACCGCTCAAATGGTTAGACGAACCATCCAAATTGCTGACGGTGGAAAGAAACGCTTCGCTTTGTACCGTAAACTGCCCCCAGACTATTGCGGATTCAAAATTGCCAGTCGTGTATGCGTCCGACAGCAAAACCCCGCTATCGATTATGCGAGTGCCTTCGTGAATTTGAGGCCTTGCCCGAAATCGGACTCTTTTGTCCTGATCATGAGTGTACAGAATTCCGAGGCCCGTATGAAAGAGGTAACGGCCATTGCTCGGCTCGTCGAAGTAGGGTAGCCATGTCAATCGGCCGCTAACTCGGCACCCTTGGTTATCATCAATGCGTTCTTTGGTCGCTTCGCTGATACTATCAAAGAAGGCACCGCTCGTCCATGTAACGCTTTTCTTTTCGTTGCAGTTATAGAATGCGAGTCCAACCTCGCGGTCGGCTGCAAAGACGCCCTGGCTGGGAATAGATCGTTCCATGAAAATGTTGTTCGTGTCATTGGTCACCTGTTCCAAACTAAAGGGCACAAAAAAGTTGCCAATGCGCATGCGTCCCAACCAAGGGATCTCGTTCATGGACAAATAAGCGTCTTTGACTTCAGGTGAAGTCACCGCACCAGGAGGACTTTCGCCGACCGACTCTGGCTCGAGAGTCATTTGTAGTCTAAAATCATAGACGCCATAACCCGTTCCCTCTGCGGTCAACCGCAGGCGTCGAAATTCGAAGTAGTCATTCGTGTTAGGGATGGCAGGATCGGCCTGAGCCCAATTGATGTAGTCCATTTGTACGTGACCGCCCATTTTGACGGTCCATTTCTCAGACAAGACATCTTTCAATTGCTTGTCGCCCGCCTTCGCTTCGGGTTTCGCTTTAGATTCGGCTGGTATTTTGTCGTCTATCTTCGTGGCGAACTTCTGCGCTTTTTCCAGTTCATCGACTCGCTTTTTAAGCTCCTCGAGCTCGACCAAATCGTCGGTCTGTGAATGCAAAATTCGAACGTTAAACAATACAAAGACAGACGCTAGCAGAAAAGGCAATAGCTTAACGGCGCAGACCACTTGCGTTTTGAAAAAGGAACTACTCAATGCATTGGCCTCCCTGACACGCGACCACAGTTGCAACGCTAGCTAAATATTGAATGAATTTAGAAGCTCTCCCCCGGTGGATTAGTTGACATTACTGTTGTTTCGGGCAGTATTGTGAAAATACTTCAGTCCGATTCGGGCGAGAGACAAAGGGACTGGCGCTTTCCTGGACGAACGTTCGCTCACAAGCGAATCGCATTTTTACGGGCAGCATTTTTAAACGAATTCGGTAGGTTTCGGCATCAACAATAGGCATCCAATGCTCCATTTCGGATGCAATGAAGTACAAATGAAGTACAATGCTATAATGGCGATGCGACTAGAATGCACTCAGCGAATTGGCCAGTTATGCCAAAATCCCACCTTGAATTCGTTGAAATCGTCCCCACCCTAGAGTTTCCGTCCAATGCGTTCACTTGCTAATCTAATTGCGATT
Organism: Pirellula sp.; assembly: GCA_043750255.1. Classification (GTDB taxonomy): domain Bacteria; phylum Planctomycetota; class Planctomycetia; order Pirellulales; family Pirellulaceae; genus JBKCUI01. Next base: position 1,787 of record JAYVBW010000123.1, on the reverse strand, counting down.
TCGCTTGCACTTGTTGGAGTGCTGTCTACCGCATCCTTTGCCCAATTTGGCGCTCCCGAATTGCAAGCGTTGCAACAATTGGGTTGCAAAACAGGCCAAACGCTCCCACCCATCAGCGGTAGTGTAGGGCAGGGCTTAGCAGGAACATCCATGGCTTTTAAGCACCAGGGTCTTCCCTCCGAATCGATCCCGCCCGATTCCGAGCCGGGGCTCTATCAAATTCGAGCATTTGGCCTAAACGGACTTTCCAATAGCCGCAACTTTATGGTGACCAGCGAGCCTTGGGTTGTTGTCTCCGGAAACGAAAGTGAAGTGAACCCAGCCGTCATCGCTCCTGGAACGATTTGGCAAGATGAATGCCCCGAACGAGGGCGAAACTACTATCGATTGAAATTCGAAAAAGATCAAAAACTTCAGCTTCAATCGTTTGCATATGCTTTAGACTCGAGGGCGCGGCTCGTCATGACTTTGCTCAACCCGGACCATGTAACGATCGCTACGAGCAGCGCAACGAACGATCGAGACGCGTCCCTTTCGTTCGACTTGAAAGCCAATACCGAATACACACTAGTTGTCCACGATCATTTGTTTCGAGGTGGCAGCGACTATCGCTATTCACTGAAGCTTTTCAACTCGGCTTCCGCCGAAGCGGACAAAGCGAGCATCGCTGAACGATGGCGTCACATAGAAACTTCGCATCGAGATGGCGCTAGCGGATTTCACCAACCACTGACCTCAGTGCACTTATGGCATCCTAGGTGCGGAATGTTGCGTTCTCCGTCTGAAGCTCCAACGGTGGTTCACGATGAAGCATTGCAGGCTGGAACGACGTCGATGCTTGTCACTTGGCCAGCCATTGTAGTCGGGGAATGGAATACGAACGACGACATTGACATAATCGATTTTGAATGCGAGGCCAAAGCGGACGTGTCCGTCGAGATGGTGTCGCAGCGGCTCGGAGAGCTTTCGGATGGCTTGATCGTTGCGTTCCGTGTTGAGAATCCAGGGCAAGCGAACGAAACGCTGCATCGGCTGGTTGAGAACGATGATGGGGCCTCGGTGGGCAATGGTGAAATGCGTTTCGCTATCAAGGACCCGATGTTACTGTTTCAAGCTCCTGAAAAAGGGATCTATCGCTTGCAGGTACGTAGCCAACAAAGGCTGGATCGATCGTGCCCTTTGCCACAGTATGCTATCGAGATTCGCAAGCCGAATCCAGGATTTGCACTTGGAGCTCACCTTGCCTTTCCGACGTTAACGGTCGATCAAGCACGCACGACAAGTCCAACTATTGGTGTAGGCGGTTCTATCATGTTTTCAGTTCATGCCCTTCGTTTCGATAACTTCACCGAACCGATTGAGCTAAGCATAGCAGGACTTCCAAATGGTTTTCGAGGCGGAACTGGTGTGATGGCTCGCGATCAGAGTCTTGCCACGCTTAACGTTTGGCATTCTGGAACAAACGCAACACTTCAAGATCGAAAAGAAATAGAAAAACTTGAAATTACAGGCTCCGTTGAGATCGGTCAACAATCGATTTCGGTTACAGCCACGCCTCTCGAAGTAACCTGGAATGCTATAGATACGTATCGATCACCGATCGCCAAGATCGCACATTCCTTGAATCTTACGAAGACAAATTCGGTGGTTTGCCCTCTGACGGTTGAGCTTGGTTCCAAGGACCTCGATGCTAGGTCGCCGATACGGTTGGACGCGCTTCGAGGCCAATCGCTTAAGATTCCCGTTCGAGTAACACGACGCGCCGGGGGTGAAGGCATGATTACGGT
>JAYVBW010000122.1:0-12678 GCA_043750255.1 Pirellula sp. | reverse complement strand
CGATAATGCGTTCCAATGGGATGCCGAGCGACTTCATCGCAGGTGGATAGAATTGTCGTTGCGGATCGATCACAACCAAATACTTTCCATCAACAATCGCTTGTCGAGCAATCATCAATGCGATCGAGGAGACTCCAGAACCGGGTCCGCTACGAAGCAACTCCAACATACTACCACGCGCGTAACCGCCGTGAGGCAGATGCCGATCCATCGTGCGACAACCGCTCGAAATGCATTCTTGGGCAGGACGCCCGGCTGTCTCCATTTCGCGAATCTGACGCGACAACTGCTCCAGTTTTTGGAACGCAGAAGATTCTGGTGGCTGCACTGGCTGCACTGGCTCAACCAGAGGCAAATCAAACAGTGGTAAATAAGGTGTCATGTGGCGGCTTCGTAGGTTCGTTATTCGCTGTCACAAATGCTAGCATTGTCGGTTTCTGGCGTCCATGTCGATTGCATAACAAAAGACCGGGGGCAGGTGACACAGTTGGTCAAACACCTATGAAAATCGACAGACTGGCGCTCCTGCTGAGCCAATTCTGCAACTTGACGCTTGAGCAGGCCCTTGTGGTATTACGTCTTATGAAATCTGGCGAAATCAGCTACCGTAAGCTCAAATTGGCTACACACACATTGATTCACTAACGCGATCAAAGCCTTTGGATGCATAGACAGCGCACATTTCAAACGAGAATGGCAATTGGGGCGCTCGCGGCTTGCGTAGTCGGATTGGCTTGCCTGAATTGGGATCTCGAAATTTCTCAATTCGTTCAGAAAATTAAAATCCCCGGCGATCTTAGAAAAGCGATTGGTCTTTCCGAATCCTTTGCTCACTCCAGTGGCTTAATAGTGATATTTGCAACCCTGCTGTGGATTGATGTCAAAAACAGACCAAAATTGTGGCAGGCGGTATTTTTTAGCTTGATTTGCGGAAGTGCAGCCAACGCGGCCAAATTATTCGTTCCCCGCTACCGCCCGCATTCGCTGGACCAGTCGGAAATTGAAATCGCATCGAGCTGGCAAACTTGGGGTGCACCCTGGACAGGCTCCTGGTTTGACGAACAATTGCGGAGCTTCCCATCCGGTCACTCCGCGAGCGCGGTTGCCCTAGCGATCGGATTGACGCAGGTTTATCCGCGTGGGAAATGGATTTTCGCGTCCTTGGCCACCGTAGCATGTCTGCAACGGCTCGTGTCGAGTGCCCATTTCCTTTCGGATATCATGGGAGGAGTGATGATTTCACTGGTCATTTCGCTATGGTATTGGAAAGGTTCCAGCTTTTCGAAAAGCGATAACAATTGTGAACGCCACGAATCGATCCATCATCCAACCTCGTTGACGATCGAATGAATTTACAGATAGATTCGAATGCCATTTACCCATCAGCAGCTCAAGGCGGTGCAGTAACGATTGGAAATTTTGATGGTGTGCATCGCGGCCACCAAGCGATCGTTCAGCAAGTTCGCGAGCTTGCTGACCAAGTTTCTGGTCCAGCCGTGGTCTTTACCTTTGATCCACCTCCCACGCGATTGTTGCGTCCCGAGTTTGCCCCGGCTTCGCTAACTGGAATTGAGAGAAAGAAAGAACTGTTGACGAAGCTTGGCATCGACTTCGTCATCGTTTATCCGACTACCAAGCAGGTTTTGGATTTGGAGCCTGAGCAGTTTTTCGGAAGCGTCATTGTGAGATCATTAAAAGCAAAGGCAATCGCAGAAGGCGAAAACTTTCGGTTCGGCAAGCAACGACGGGGCGATGTTCTCTTGTTAAAACAACTATGCAACGAGTATGGTTTGCGTTTCTCATTGCTCGAGCCACAACAGGATCAAGGAGAATGGATATCCAGCACTCGCATTCGCTCGCTCCTTGAAGCGGGTGATATCGCTGGTGCCAATCGTCTCCTCATCGAACCGTATCGCATATCGGGCATCGTAGGACATGGTGCACAGCGAGGTCGAACTTTGGGATTCCCAACTGCGAATCTTGAAAACATTTCAGTCCTTTGCCCTCCACCTGGAGTTTATGCAGGTCGAGTCACTGGCTGCTGTGATATGCAAAAAAGTTCTTATTCCTCGCCGAGCCCTGTCGGCATGCCTGTCGCGATCAACATTGGCCCAAATCCAACCTTCGGTGAAGCCCGCTTGAAGGTGGAAACACACATTATTGGTTACACTGGCGATCTTTACGATTGCGAAATTGCAATCGAACTCTTTGCGAAGCTTCGCGACGTTCATAAGTTCGAATCCAAAGAGCAATTGTTGGTCCAGCTCAATTGTGATATCGAACGGGCCAGAACTATTGTCCACACTTCAGCGAATGCACTTTAGGCTACCAGTGAAATAGATGTAGGCAGTCCGACGCGCGAAAAAAAGAACCTGGGCTTGCAGATCTACTGCAAGCCCAGGCTGGGACTAAATACCATTCGCCAAAATCCACGGATGTTTTTCCGTCGGTTTGAAGCGAGTAGGGTTGAGGCTGCGTGTCCAGGGCAGCCCGCCGGCATGCTTAGGACGCCTCACCCCTTTGGCCAGTACAGAATGATTTCACTAACCACCTCCTTTCAATAAAAGCCAGACCGTTGCTGCCGCTCAGCCAAGAACAGGGCAGCATCGATACTGAAACAGTCGCCGCGACGCGTTTCGCGGCACACATCTAGTCTATTCAAGCGACTCCTCAAAAATCAATCCGAGGAGAGTGTAAGCCACCCCAAAAATCAAAAAAAGTTAGGCTGGAAGGCTATCCCATTTAATTTCTAATGGTTGCGAAGCGCAAAAGAGCACAATCTGGACCTAACGCTACTTGGTTCCTCCTTGACTGGGCAGTCGCTCAAAACACGTGCTTTATTCATTTGGTTTGCGTACTTTTGGAGCACACAACGAGGATCCGGCGACCATTACGAACGTGGCGTCAATGTGAAGAATCATTTACTTGTTTTTATTTTGCTATTCGCTGGACATTTAGCCACTAGCAAAATTATGCTCGTGCGTTGGCCTGACATTTGCTAGCGGTGGAAGTGTGAGTCACGGTGCGCAATCTCTCCGCACGGCGGTTCACAAGAATTAACTAGAAATGCTTGAGAGAATGAACTTCGAGGCGGAGTTGGAAATGATTAAAAAGGCGGGTTTTGCGATTTTTTTTCTGGCGATATTATGTACGGGGTTGATAGCACAAGACGCTGCAACCCTATCGGCACCGGGAGGGGAGCTGCCAGCCGCAGTCGTCGTGGCAGCCCCTGAGGTAGGTACCACAAACGGCGATCAAGCGTGGATGTTGATGTGCTGTGCTCTAGTCATGTTGATGACACCAGGTCTTGCTTTTTTCTACGGCGGATTGGTGGGTCGAAAAAACATTTTAAGCGTTCTAATGCAATGCTTCTTGTGTATGGGGGTCGTTAGTATTCTCTGGGTAGTTGTCGGGTTTAGCATCGCTTTTTCTGCGGACGACAAAGGTTTTGGCGGTTTCATGGGCAATCCCATGACACATTTTATGTTGAACGGCATCTCTTTCACGGACCCTTGGAAACCCGTTGATACCTACAGTACAAGCATAAGCCAACAGACGTTCATGGCATTTCAGATGATGTTTGCGATCATCACACCCGCGCTGATTATTGGTGCCTTCGCGGAACGCATGAAATTCCTTGCCTTTATGATTTTTGTGCCGATTTGGTCTTTGCTTGTATATTGCCCGATTGCTCACTGGGTATGGTATGGACCGGAAGGTTTCTTCGGCCTGGGTTCATTTAACAAAGATGCTGTCTCGGTGGGGGCGTTAGACTTCGCGGGTGGGACGGTCGTTCATATTAATGCAGGTATTGCTGCCTTGGTTTGCTGTCTCGTTGTCGGGCCACGTAGAGGCTTTCCAAAACAAATGACGCCTCCGCACAATTTGCCTTTCGCTGTTCTCGGAGCGGGGCTCTTGTGGTTCGGCTGGTTTGGATTTAATGGGGGTAGCGGACTTTATGCTGGTGCCCAAGCAGTACGGGCGTTTGTTACGACCCACATGGCCGCTGCTACCGCAGGGGTAACCTGGGCGGTGATTGATTTAATACGAAGCGGAAAGCCCACAGCACTTGGCATGATAACAGGTGCAGTTGCAGGATTGGTTGCGATTACCCCGGGCGCAGGGTTTGTAGACGTAGGTTCCGCAATGCTTATCGGAATTGGAGCCACTCTTTTTAGCTACTTCTTTGTGGCAATCGTAAAGCCAGCAATGAAATACGATGACTCGCTCGACGTATTTGGTGTGCACGGTATTGCAGGCATATGGGGTGCAATTGCTACGGGTATATTTGCAATTAATGGGTATGGCATCGACTTGAAAGGCGGACCATTCGCACCCGAAGGCAGTATCAATCAGGTTTTGTTGCAGTGCAAAGCGGTTGCTTTCACAATTGTTTACTCTGGTGTAGTATCGTTCATCTTGCTCAAGCTAATTGATTTCACGGTAGGATTACGCATTAGCGAAGATGGTGAAAAGATGGGACTTGACCTGAGCGATCACGCTGAAACGGCCTACACCGTTTCCTAATCCCATGCAATATGGGTGCCAACAACTTTTTAAGGATCGACGACTGTCGAGCCTTAAAGTGCAACGGACGCTTCAATCGAGAGAGGCAAGTTCCAAAATAGATGCCTCTGGCATACAGCCCCATCGATATGGATGAACGCCAGAGATGCCCCTAGAAACGTGCATCAACGTTTCTCCCTTCAAAAACACCCCCGAAGCATAGCGGGCCCCATACCGACTGGGGGCAACGACTGGACCAATCACAGGAAACCGAATCTGGCCGCCATGGGTGTGGCCGCACAACATTAGTTTGCAGCGATTCGCGATACCCCACGCAAATTGGTCCGGTGAATGCGATACCCCAAGCCGCCAGGAGTTCTCAAGTGATTCAAAAGCAGACTCCGGTTCGCTTCTAGAAGGATGCCTTTGGAACCATGGCAATTCGTTACCCATCAAATGGATCAAAGTATTTCCCTTTATTGCGAGCGCATTCGAGATGCCCAAATCGGTCCAGTCCATGGCGCAAAATTCATCGCAAACAGCGGTCGGGAAAGGCAAGCGTTTGTCGTGGTTTCCCAGAATGAAATACTTTCCCAACGGAGCACATAGCCCATCAAAGACGGGCCGAATTTGCTGCAAAGCCGTTTCATAGTCAACGATATCGCCTGAGAGGACAATCAGATCGGGCGACTGGTCGGATAACCAATCGATCGCCAGTCGATAAAATGAAGTCGACAACTGCCCTGTCAAATGTACGTCGGACAAATGCGCTATTCGTAATCCGTCCAAGTCATCTGGAAGACTATCTATAAAGAGTCGTTTACGATTGCGTTGCATCGAAACAATTTGATTGCCAGGTAGCTTAGCCATTCTCCGAAAGCTAGGCCCTTCTATGTACAATGCAGCATTGCGTTCAGGATGCTGTAGCGTTCGTAGGTCTTCCGACTGCAGGAGTTCAAATCGCTTTTTAGATATCGCAAACTGAGGGCGATCCAGAATCCAAAACGGGGCAACAACGATTGCAAAAAGGATCGCTGTTATCGAATACGATTTCGTAATGACGCTGAGCTTGCCCCCAAAATTGCTGGCTTCAATTAAGCCAGTAATCCCTTGCATTCGAAGCTCTATCAGCAGGAGTCCCAAAGGGATCAATCCGCACGCCAAGACGATAGCCTTCTCCGTACGCTTGATGGTCTTGCGTTTAAATCCAGTGGCGTTAATTCGATTATAAAGCCAGATCCAAAGTCCAAAGTGCCCCAGCAGTGCGACGGCCAGAATCGCGCTGGGCAACAAATAATCGAAGACCAAGCTCGTTGCCGGAATCATTCAGCGGCTTGAGGACGATAGTCGATAAGCGTTTCTGTTACGCTAAGTAGTTGATCCAGTCGAAACGGCTTATAGAGAATTGCTTTGGGATGCAATCCGGATTGACGAGCTTTAACGATCGAGTGTCCTGGGTCGTATCCGAAACCGGTCATCAAAGCTATAGGCACATGCGCCATGAGTTTCTGCAAGCGAAGCATTAATTGATAGCCCGAGTAGTCTGGCAGTTTGATGTCCGAAATGATCACATGATAGGGTTCATCGAGGCAATTTCGCACCATCGATACAGCTTGATCGCCTTCGTGGGCCGTTTCAACAGTGCAGCCATATCGTTCGAGCAACGCATGAGCATCATTTCGCACTTGCTCGTCCGCATCCACAACGAGGATACGTTTCCCCTGTAATTTCGTATGCTTTTCGGTTTGACAGCCAGCCGGACTGACGTCGGTTGGAGCAAGTGTTTGGCCAATTTCTTGGATCGACCGTTTGATACTTCGGGCCTTTGCCAATACATCTCTCAAACGAGAAACCGTTTCTGTGTCGTGCCCAATATACTTCTCCATCAAATGGACAGCGTCCAGCAGCAAGTCGTCGATCGGAAGCGCAACTGCGGCATGAATTGCTTCGCAACTTTGCTGTGCCGCGTTGGTTCGTTGTGCGACCAGCAGTTCTAAAGTATTGAGTGCTACGGCCACGTCGCGTGCAAAGATCTCAAGGAATTGCTGATCGCTTGGAGAAAACGCATCAAGCATCGGGCTCTCTACGTTGATGGTACCGATCACGCTTTCGTGCAACAGAATTGGAACGGTCAGAGAGCTCCTCGCTCCTTTAAACGCTTCCAGGTATTTCGGATCCTTGGTGGTGTCTCGACAGAGATAACTTTTGCCGCTCGCTGCCACATAACCTGTTACGCCATGGCCCTGAGGACTTGCCATCAATCGTCTGTCTGCGGCGGTCTGAGCAATGCCAACCGAAAGCAATGGGATTAGGTTTCCAGTCGACTGTTCCAGAAGCCGAATCTCGATAACTTCAACATTGAGCAAATCCTGAGTGTAGTGCCGAATGTTGTCCTTTAGCAAATCGATTCGTTGTTCGACATCCATCGCGAAGATCTCATCAGGCTTGAGATCCGTAAGTTTGGCACCCGCTTGATGGATTGCTGCAAGTTTTTGTTCTTGCAAGATCTCTTCTGTAACGTCGCTAAGTGTGACTACGATTCGGTCGATGTCATTTACGCTCGAATCGTTTGACATTCCACCTGCATAACTGGCCAACGGCGCTGCGTGAATGTGGTAGTAGTTCCCTTTTTGAGTTTGAAGGGTCGTACTGGCTTTTCGACCACTAGAGAAACATGTTTGAAGCGGACACAATCCAGTGCCAACAATGTCGGGATTGCCCAACGCGGAATAAAAATTCTCCCCAGTACGATCAACACCGCCGAACCATTGCTGAAAACACTGATTGGCCCACAGGATGGTCAATTCGCCTCCCAAAATGGCAACCCCATCAGGCAAACAGTTCAACACGTCCTCGGCCGCTATGCCTGCTACGCTGATTTTCGCCACCCAAGCCTCCAGAACATCATTCGAATCAGTTCAAATAATCTTGTATTAAAGTACTTAATAGCCAACACTATTTTATACAAACTAGAGAAGATAACTGAATCGTAACACGTTGGCCCCGAATATCGATCCAAAGATTGAAATAATTCCAAGAACTTTTCTATGGTCCACCTCGGCAGCGGGCGGAGCCGCTGCCCCACATTTTGCGGATGCTAAAGGTACTGTTGATGCCCAAGTTCGGTCAGTTGCTTTACGGCTTCGCGAACTCTCTCTTCTTCGGACTTTGGGGCAACCAAAGTTGCATCGGGAGTGTGAACGACAATCGTATCGTTCATTCCGATTGTCACAATCAAGTGATCCGGTTCAGACCGAATAATATTGTTTGTGGAATCGATCGACAAAAACGGACCATCGACTGCATTTCCCCGCTCGTCCGGAGCAATCAATCTCGCTATGGCTTGCCAGCTTCCGACGTCGTCCCATGAAAAAGGTGCTTCGATAACCACTACGTTTTTGTGACGCTCCATCACCGCGAAGTCGATGGACTTGCCTTGGATTTTTTCGAAATGCTCCGCAAAGTTCTTTTGGAAATTGGCGGTTCCGATGTCACGGGCAATGCTTTGAACATGAGCGTGCATTTCGGGCTCATACTCTGCCAATGCTTGCAGAATCGTGCTGGCTTTCCAAAGGAAAATTCCGCTGTTCCAGTAGAATGTGCCCTGCTCTACATATTCTTCTGCGGTTTTTCGATCGGGTTTTTCCCGAAATCGATCAACTTTAAAAGTCGAGGTACCCGCCTCACCAATAATCGCTTCACCCCTCTGTATGTAACCAAAGGATTCAGCCGGATAGCTTGGCCGTATGCCGAATGTGACAATTCGCGTCGGGTCGCTTTCCACTAGTTTGGCTGCAGCTCGAATCGCTCTGTGAAACTCAGACCTCGGTTCAATCACGTGGTCCGACGGCATGACGACCATGATGCCATCTTTGTCAGCGGCCTGGACCAAGGAGGCTGCAACACCGATACAGGGCGCTGTATCTCGCTTAAATGGCTCGCCGATGATGTGTTCAATCGGCAAATTGGGAAGCTGCATTGCTACGGCATCCGACAATTGCTGATTGGTCGCTACCAAAACGTGCTCGCTCGACACTAAGCCCTGAAGCCTATCGAATGTTGTTTGCAACATCGTGCGTTGCCCACCCATTTTAAGCAGTTGCTTAGGTTTGATCTGACGACTTGCGGGCCAAAAACGGGTTCCGGAACCGCCAGCCATGATGACTGCATGCAGCATGAAATTACCTCGTATGTGCTAAGCAAAATAGGTGTCGACCAAAATGCTAGAAGACTTTTGAATTTTCATCCGTACTTCTTCCGCGTCTAAAGCCCAATGTGGATTAATCTCTACTTTCACGCTAGGGCTTACTGACACGCCCGATTGTTCTAACCAACGTTTATGTTGTGCAACAATTGCATTTCGAGAGGTGGTCGGTGTGTCTGTCGAAGCCCCTTCGGCGTTCTTTACCGGCGCAAACACATCTGCAGCGTCGCCTTCCACAACCATCGTTCTCTTCGCCAGGGGAAGCAAATCGAAAACAAAACGCTCGAATTTTATCGCGTTCGGGGTCGATGTTTTTTCAATAATTCCATCGTCATTAAGAAAGGGCACGGCTTTTAATGCTCGATGGAATGGCAAGCCAGCGGCATTTTTTGCCGATGCAACCAGGAAACCCAAATCCATTACATGAACAGCAATGTTCCCAGCCCAAAGAGTCAACTCTCCATCGGGATTGGTTCGATTAGCAGCTTCGTCGGGCAGATCGCTATATTCAATAATGTGCGTTCGACCATCGATCGATACCACGTTTCCAACCTTTTCTTTTCCAAAACGTTTCTTGACTACGTGGGTAGTCATTTGCGACCTAGAAAGAAGATGGTAGCCAATCAAGAGGGGATCACAAGCTCGGACCAGGGGATTGTCAACCTGTGCATAAAAAAAATGCTCAATGCCACGAGCGGACGCGGATTTTAAAATCCCCTGGCGATCAAGAGCGGAAACGATTCCACCATGACCATCGGGGCTAAGAGCAATGATGGATGCTGACTCCATTAAAACCTTGCCCGTTGAAGCATCGATGGCTGGCATCGTCCCTTGGCAAAAGACTACGAGCTCTTCTTTATTTAAACCCAACGAATGGTGTTTATTGAAGTACTCACGCGTCTGAAGATCCGTAGCAGGACTCGTCATAACGTACAAGGGAATCGAAACCGAGTATCGTCGCACGGCTCCTCGAAGTGAGTCTGCATGCATGGCAAAGAGGCTTCGATTGGAAACAGGACCGATTTGAAACATGCCTTTGGGAAGTTCAAAACCAAGCCGTGTACCTTGACCGCCCGCAACCAGGATCATTCCGATCTTGCCATCACGGATCGCTTGTTCTCCGCATTCCAGGGCTTCCTCCTTTGAATATTTCGGACTCGGATGATTCAAACGAACAGCCGCTGGCGAGATAGCTTTGCGAGAAAGTTCGTCCCAGTCTACTGCTTTTTCAACCCCTGCAAAAAGATTCGCAAGCTCTTGAAAATCTATCGACTGGATTTGGTTCGCTAAATGACTACGATCATCCGCGCCGAGTTCATTCCAAAACTTGAGCAGGTGTGCATGTCCGAAATCATGCACATTTTGCATCCAGGCTTCCATTGCATCCTGCATGGTAGGTTCCTTGATCGAGTCGAGACTATTTTTTGACGTCCAGTAGTTCTAATTCGAAAACAAGCACTTCATTTGGATTGATTCCTGCCTGCGGTTGGCCTTGTTCTCCGTAGCCCAAATTGGGTGGCAACGTTAAGATCCACTTATCACCAACCTTCATTCGCTGGAGAGCTTCTGTCCAACCTGGAACGACGCCACTCACCGGGAACGACGCGGGTTGATTTCGCTTGATCGACGAGTCGAAAACGGTTCCATCAACCAATTTTCCTTCATAGTGACAAACGACAGTATCTGTAATTGTGGGCTGTTTTCCGGTTCCCGATTTGAGCACTTGGTATTGCAAGCCGGTCTTGGTGGTTTGGACGCCATCTTTCTTCTTGTTCGATTCGAGATACGCGTTTGACTTTTCCAAGTTCTGCTTGGCCGTTTCAATCATCTTTAGCTGCATGCGTTGCTGAAGCGATTTCATGGCTTCTTGAAACTGCGGCGGTGCGAGCTTTGGCTCTTTTTTGCTCAACGCATCCAACAAACCCATTAAGAACTCTTTGGTTTCAAAATCCTTTTCACTAAATCCGCTTTGAGCGAGATCGCTGCCAATATTGAACCCAATGGCATAACTGGATGGATCCTTGAGGGCCGCACTGGCTTGAACGATCGGTGCCGGTACAGCCCCACCTACTTTTTCCTGCGCATGGCAGTGCATCAATCCAAATACCAGCACCGTTGAGAGGGTGACCGTAGCTCTAAGCAACATGTGTAAAATTATCCTTCGAAGCGGAAGTAAAGCGAAATTAGCCTTGGAAGGGAAAGGGGTACAATTCCCAAGCTCTCAGATTACCCAACAGATTGGCTTGTTTACAGGGCATTTATGGGCGAAATCCGGCCCAAAAGCGATTTATTTGTTCAGAGCGAAATCGCAATGTCCAAAATGCACCTGTTACTGGCTTTGCAAAGCGGACAGGTAGGACCTCTTCCAACGAAAAAACCCAAGGGAAAGCCCCCTGGGTCTCGCAAGTTTTTGTTTGCACACCGTCAGGTACAGATAGGTACTGATGACCCATCTACCAAGTGTACTCGGCACCAACCGAAAAGCCTTGGAGCGTGATCGCAGCATCGTTATCGATCTTTGCTACTCTATTGAAACTCTGTCCAAAATCTGTCGGTGGGACAGAGTTGAAGTTGTTGGTTGCGAGGGCAACATGGTCGACATAGATAAATTGATATGACGAGCGGAAGGCCCACGAGTGGTTCAATCGATACGACACCTGTGGCGATATCTGAGTGATGCTGGCGACCCGATTCGCCAAAACTTCTTCTGCGAAGGTATTCGTCAGCGAATTAGCCGAAATCTCCGTGATTTGATGGGCACGATTATTATACAAACCGGTCTTTCCCTCGACGCCGAGCTTTACACCGGGGATAATGTTGTACCAAAGATCTGAACCGACTTGAAAACCGACCAACGAGTTCTGAGTGTTAACGGTATAGTCCAAAAAGCGAGGGCCGTTGTTAGCGGCGGTATTGTTGTTTTCACCGCGTGCCGTGAACCTAGCTTGTTCGTCCATGTCCAGATAGCGGACACCCATCAGAAAGCTACCTTGGAAGAATCCAGCGGGCTCAGCCCATCGGCGTCGCAAATTGATTTCGCCGTTGTTCAATGTGGATGAATAGCTCAGGGTGTGCACAAAAGATCGGTCCGAGTCGTCGAATCCGTTAGCCGGGAGGGTTCCGAAGTTACTCAGGAACGAAAATAGATTCGGTAAAGCGGACGTGGCGGAAGCCGATTTTTCCCATTTATTCAAACCAAAGTAAACGAGCTCGAGGTTGGAACCTGGCCCAACTTGGATATTGGCTTGAACGCCAAATCCGGCTCGAAGATCATTCAGTGGAATGTCGCTGGTACCGAGGACAAAGTTGTTGCTTCCGGCTCCGAGCGAGGTTGTATTGAAGTTCGATACGGAGCTGGTTCTCGACAGAAAAATCGCTTCTGCGGAAACGTCAAACCAACGTTGAGTCGCGATTCCGCCTTCGCCGTACGGGAGCAGCGAGCCTCGACAACCATTAAGTCGACGTCGCACAGCGGTAATTAGTGAGCACGGATAGCGACCAAATCGGTCACAAGGCCCATTGCATTGATCACTGCTTCCTTCAGGACCACACGGCATCCCGTCTGGTCCATAGGGAACCTGGGGCAAGTTGGGATCCGTCTCCCTCCCCATTTGCATTCCCATAGCAGGGTCCATCGAGGGATCGCCCGACATTCCTGGAGGCGGGCCGGGGATTCGGTAGGAAGCCGGCCCGATTTGAGGTTGGCCTTGTCCCATTATACGAGGGTCTAAACTCCCAAGCGTTTGAGCTTGCAGAGGCCCGCTAAGTGAAGCGAGTGCCAGTCCGGCGAATAGTTTTAGTTTCCAGCCTTTGAGCAACTTCATTGAAATCTCTCCAACGCAAATTTGCGACTGCGGCCTCTGGTTGTCTTCAGAAACCGCAATTCCCCCATTGGAACAGATGCTTTGGACACCTGCTGGTCGGCACTGTTATGCCTTGAAACCGTCGAATAATCGGCTTGACACGCC
>JAYVBW010000121.1:0-7832 GCA_043750255.1 Pirellula sp. | reverse complement strand
TGGCACATCACAAAATGGAGGCCGAATTGAGTCAGCAGAAACTTGCCGACGCCGCTTGGGAAGACTCGCAGGTGAAACTTGCAGAACCAATTTACAGTAGCCATGGGCAGTACGTTCTTGGTCTTCATTTGGTACTTGTCCATGCGGAACGTTGGAACTGTGCCAGCGCAAGTTTTCTAAAAAGGACTCAGGATGGAATATTGGCGACGGCAAAGAAGTATGGATGTGGGGTATCCCGGCTTTCTATTCTCGCCGATCACCTTCATGCGACGTTGAAGTTTCATTATGATTTGGCACCTGGCGAAATCGCAATCGCTTGCATGAACAATATAGCGCATTGCCATGACATGCTACCTTTGTGGACGAATAGCTTTTACGTTGGCACGATCGGCTCGTATGACATGAATGCCGTTCGTAGCTGACCAGTCGTATGCCCACCGACCAAGGTCGATGGAGCGATGGAGCGGTGGAGCGGTGGGGCGTTAGCTAGCCGGTCGCTTTTCTACTGGCCGAGGTTGGTGGTATTGATTTTACATGTTCATCCATTGAGCAAGTCACGGCATTATCGCATTCCAATGTCCAAGCTCTCTCCATGTTTGGCGATAGCACTCAATGTTGCACTACCTGCAGTCTTCACTTGATAGCCAAACTCCGTTAACCTCTTCCGATCCTGGTCGGGCCAGTTTTTTTCGAGTTCTAAAGATAAATTGCCTTCGGTATGCATTCGAGGCGCTGCTATCGAAGCGGCAAGCGATTGATTCTGCAATACGAATTCGGTTAAGAACGTAAAGACTGCGTTGGGAATCTTCCGACCACCGCGACCGCCTACCGCCAGGATCGCTTGTCCGTTTCGAGTGACAATGCTGGGTACCATATTATGCAATGGACGTTTTCTCGGCCCAGGAGCGTTGGGATGGCCGGGTGTCACGTCGAAACGAGATACTCCGTGCCCCAAGGTCAATCCAAGTCCATCGACGGTAATTTTAGCTCCAAAACCACCACCGTGAGTCAATGTTAACGATGCGAAGTTGCCATGTTTGTCAGCGCTGCTGAGATGAATCGTCCCACCTTGATCATTGCTCTTCACGCCATGTTCGATCGGACGACGGGACGCTATGGCTCGAGTAATTTGCAAAGCGGTCTCGGCTGCATATTCCTCGGACAGCAGTTTTGCGATTGGCACCTCGACATGATTTGGATCACCAAGCAACTGCAATCGATCTCGCCATGCCCAGCGCAACGCTTCAACAATCGCAATGGATTGCACGTCGTCCGAAATCGTCTCTAGATGCATCGCCTGCACTGTTCGAATCGCTTGTAGAACACTCAAACCACCAGCCGTTAGAGGAGCCGTGTGAATCGTCATGCCGTTGCAATCCAAAGTGAGCGGCGCTACGACGTGCGCTTCATAGGAAGCCAAGTCCGCACTTGATACAAGGCCGCCATGCTTTTGAAATTGCGATGCGATTTGAGTCGCATATTCGCCGCGATAGAACGGATCGACTGAATTGGATTGTGCTAATGTTGTCAGCATGTCGGCCAATTCAGGATTGCGAAGGGTTTTGCCAGCGGACTGCGGCGAATCTCCATCGAAATAGAGTTTGCGAGATCCCGGGTCCTTGGAAAATTGGGCCGCTGACGCTTGGATGGCTGTGGCCAGTGACGAGGAAACAACAAACCCATCACGCGTTATCGCAATCGCAGGCTGCAACGTATCTCGCAAGGTCCAAGTGCCGCCTTTTTTCAACGTCAACGCCAGTCCTGCCAAGATTCCAGGAACTCCTGCGGAGAGCCAGCCAAACTCGTTGACCCGACCTACAACGTTACCTTGTTTATCCAGTTGAAACGTGTCCTCGCGCATGGCCGACGGGGCAGTTGAATTGAAATCGAGCGAGAGGACTCTGCGACCACCCTCGATGGCAATCGTCGCGGCACCGCCATATCCGCCAATGCCCGTATGCCCTAATGCCGTAACCGCAGCCGCGAACGCGCCGGCAACAATTGCATCAATGGCGTTGCCACCGTTCCGCAATACGTCGCCTCCCACCCGAGCAGCCTCAGGGTCGCCGACGACTTGGCCGTGATTAGCATCTCCGTCCGCCGCATCCGACTTCGAGAAACGCATCGTTCCAAACGCAGTGGCGGCAACGCCTGAACCAATCCATTCACGTCGATTAATGATTGTCATTTGGATTTACTCGGTGTCGACTCGCCGTACGCTAGAGGCACGCTGGCGACAAAAAGACCTTGGATAACACGTGTCATATGAGGGATTTCCAGTCGTTCCCATTCGTCGTTTGGTTGGTGGTAGTCTGAATGCAAGGAACCTGCTGAAAAGCTATGTGCAATGACCCCTTTTTGAGCGAAAGACCAATTATCACTGGATCGATACAACATCGCGCTGTATTTGGGATGATTGAATATCTCGATTCCGAAAGGGAGTGAGGCTTTATTCATGATGACACCAAGATCCGATTCTTGCCAGCCAGTCATCCAGATCTTGTTCCGAGCGCCTGGCTCGGGTCGACCTATCATTTCGATGTTGACATTGGCTCGGATTTTGTCCAACGGCCAAGCGGGCGTCTCTACGAATTGTTTGGAGCCTAATAAACCGGACTCCTCGCCCCAAAACGTCATAAAGAGTAGCGACCTTTTCGGTTTGGGCATCTTGGCAAACGCGTCCGCCAACATCAAAACACCTGTCACTCCGGAAGCGTCATCGTCAGCTCCGTTGTAAATTCCGTCGCCTGCCATTGGCTTGGTGCCCAAGTGGTCAAGATGGGCGCTGAACAAAATGGCTTCTTTGGATAACTCGGGATCGGTCCCTTGCAATAATCCAATGACGTTCCGCATGGGCGATTCGGAAATGACAGAGCCAGGAATCTCGAGTTGTATGGATGCGGCCGACAACGCGATTTCAGGAACCAATAGTACAGGGATTGCAAAACGGGACCGAGGCGACTCAGCCCGAGGTTTTTCCTGAGCCTCTCGAGGCAGTCCGATCAAATCGCTATCATCAGCAATGCCCAACAAAAGAGCCCTAGCACCTGCGTCTTTCAAAGTATGGGTCATGCGAACGATTTGCAACATGTTTCGAGCTCCCTTGGCGTTTCCGGTCATCAATCCACCGACTACGCCAGCTAAGGCGCTGGTCGGCAGTTCACTTGCCAAGTCAATCTGTTGGATTTTGCCAGCGTACGAGAAGAGTTCGGTGCCTGCAGCTAAGAGTCCAAAATGCGCGATAGGTTGCGAATCGGGGCCGAGCAACTTTACCGGCCCGCTCGGAGTCTTGACCATCTGCTTCATCGTGACGTGATAAAAGTCACCATTCGCAATACTACCGTCTAGGCCTGCACCTTGAAACCGCGATGCCACGTACTTAGCAGCAATGTTGAACTCGGCCGAACCAGTCGCACGTCCTGCAAGCTCATCGCTTGCTAAAAAGGAAATCGTGGCCGTCACTCGCCCTTCGGTGATCTCATCGAGACCTGGCTTGAGTGTCGGATTGGAAGCTTCCTGCCAACCCAACACCATTGCGGACGTACCACACAAAACGGCAATACAAACTGAAAGAACTTGGCAAACCTTCCGGACCATGAATAGTGAATTCCTTTACAGGCTGTCAGCCTGGCCATGCGTCAATTATCAAGGGTAAGTCGTCGACAAACACGGCTACCTTCATCGGCGGCTTCGCAGTCGCGGTCGTTTTGGAAGCGGGCGGAGCTTTTATTTGTAGATATTGCCCTGCGTACTCTGCGAGCGCATCGGCCAAATCTTGTGCTGTCTTCGCGCGCCCGCTTGCGACTCTATATTCTGCACCAAATTCGAGTTGCATCGCGTCGATCGGTAATGCTTTGTGGCTACCGTAGGACTGAACAATGAATCCACCCGAGAAGCCCGATTGTTCCTTTTCGTCATGAGGCGAGGGATGGACAGTCCAACCGCGCGTACTCAGTAGTCCAAACAAACTATGGGAGCCGCGGTGAGCGGCTTCTCCAAATGTTTCTCTCAGGTGGGTTACGGTAAGCCCGTTCTTGGTACCTCGAAAAACCGTATCCGCGCGGGAACCTTGACCATGAAGGTCGATCAAAACACCTACCTGAAATCGATCTGTCACCTCGCGACAATACTTCGACAAGCTATCGTGATAATAATCGTAGACAGGCTTAATCCTTGGGTCGTCGAATGCGATATCGGCGGGGCGGTTGGGGTCCATAAATTTGCGATGGACTTTGGAAATGACGACAAAAGGAGATTTTCCGAATCGCTTCTTGATTGCATCGGAAACTTCGTGAGTCAGTTCTTCGGTACCCGTGTCCCGTCCCGTAAAGAAACCGGCGGGTCCGGTTGCCAATCCAACTCCGGACCGTTCCGTTACACCGGGAACCTCTCCGGTCCCTCCGTGAGGGGCTGAGAGAATGATCGGCAAATCGCCTGCCTGGACAAAAACAAGTGCACCTAGGTCATTAACTGGTTTCGTCGACGTGTCCTGGGCACAAAGGGGAACGGCCTCGCACAACAATGCAACAATAATAAATAATGTCCAGCAACAACGGGCGTTAGGGTCAGACATCTATTGTTTCCAAAATTCGTTCACTGTGGAATTTCAAGCCATGGCTAACGCGTCGGGTTAATATTTTTACAAGGCCATGGTACGAGTCTACAATGACAGCATTAACATTGCAATAAACATGTCATTCCGGTGGAAAGTCGCCTAAAGGTAGCAAACATAAAGATTGCTTGCATGGCAATCGATCCAACATTGTGCTCGCGGGCTTGATCGCGTTTTGAAAATCCCCTATTTACCCAACTATGGGAAACGATCTTGGGAATTCGAAATCAGAACTTGTCGGGCCAGCGTTCCGCAAATGGCGATCGGTTCTTTGTTTTCTGACGTGGATATGGGTATCCGCCAGCGGATTGAACGCGCAGATCAATTTGATTCCTCCGACGCAACCTCACCCACCTCAATATACCCCTTCACCGTCCAATCCGTTGTCTCAGCCACCGGTTTCTGGCTCAGCCGCAAATTATCCGCGTGGCAAGCAGCAATTTGTTGAGATCCCACAGTTCCGTTCGGCTAGTCAGCCTACCTATCGAACGCAGCAGCAATCGGCGCCCCAGACTCTTCCGGCAGTCCCAAATTCCACGACGGCAATTGGATCCGGTCTAGGGCTGCCTGCTGCGGCTCCAACATCTACGCCAGTCAGTGATGCAGTTTCCATCACGCCAGAATCGATCAGCACGTTCCTGCAGCAATTGCAAGTTGCAACCGAGCTGGAGCCAACGCTCAAACAAACGCTGATCACCACCTACGAGGCGATTTATGCGGAATTGAAGAGCCGAGCAGAGAGCGAAAAAGTTATCAAGGAGTTTATCGTTGCGTACGAAGCCGCACCCGCTGCGACGGCCGAGGCCAAGAAGCGGCAAGAGAATCCGCGACCGCGAATCGTTTTCTCAGAAGGAACCCTTGAATCCACATCGCGAATTGAAACTCTGCAAAACTATCAACTTGAAGTTCAGGCGCTGGCTCAAGCTGCCACGGACGGTCGCGTCCGTGTCGAAGCAGCGATCGTTTCAAGAGAGGCTAGACGTAAAGAGCTCCCAAGTTTACTAGACCAAGACAAGACTTCGATCACGAAGCTGAACGAGGAATTGGCTTTACCTGCTGTGGACGGAATTGACCCACGAATTCGCGAGGCCAATACGCTTCTGTTGCGGGCTAAACTACTGGCTCGCACGGAAAGAATTCGCCGCCTCGAACAAGAGCAACGCACCTATGACGCTGAGCAAGAATTGCTCCCAGTAACGAAATTGGTCTTGCTGGCCGAGGAAAAGTTCCAGCAAACAAAACTCAAGGAAGTGAATGACCAGCTAAGCAAACGCCGCGAAATCTTGATTGCAACACAAAAGCGCGATGCAGAAGGTTTAGTAGTGCAAGCTGCTCCAGAACTCAAGAAACTGGCGGAGCAGTTGGTTAAGCGTTCTGACGATTGGCTTCAGTTAGCCAAACAGAATTCATCTCTTCGAGTGGATATGGATTCCGCTAGTAGTGAGTTGAAACTTTGGACGGATCGTTTCAAAATAATGTCTGATCGCATCTCGCCCAAGAGTAGTAAGCACGTCTCCAATTTTAACAGTTGGGTCGGGCTAATGCTTCGCAAGCAGCGAAGTGAGCTGCCAGATATTGGCCAGCTCGGTCTCAGACAGCGTGACTACCAAACTCGCGTCCTTGCAACAGAAACGCTCATTTTAGAGCTTGACGACTGGAAGGCATCGTCCGCGTTTTCCTTGGATTCGACACAGCCCTCACCGCTGACAAACAACGCGATCGATCAATTTGCAAATGCTCCATACCATGAACAACAACGCATACTTCAAGCATTGGAGCATAAGCTGGTTGATGAGTTTCGACGCGATGCAGACAATTACTTTATCAGTCTTTTCAATCTCGCGGAGACGAATCAAAAAACAATGGACCAGGTTCGGCTCTACCGTTCGTTTATTGATGAACATGTGCTTTGGATTCGCTCTAGCGAGCCCATCAATAAGACTGATTTTCGGCAACTCTGGCCATCGTTGAAATGGCTTTTTGATTTACAGAATTGGCGAGTTATCCCAGTCCAATTGTGGAATGATTTTTTATCGCATCCGTGGGGATACATGCTCGGAGCGTCGTTCTACGTCTTATTGCTGGTCAATCTGAAACGATTCAAAAAACACATCCAATCGCAAGGTACAATCGCG
Source organism: Pirellula sp. (assembly GCA_043750255.1). GTDB lineage: Bacteria > Planctomycetota > Planctomycetia > Pirellulales > Pirellulaceae > JBKCUI01. The sequence goes on along the minus strand of JAYVBW010000121.1, from coordinate 1,085 downwards.
ATTAAATCCAGTTGCACCACTTTTCTACCCACGGCCAAAGTGGTTGTGGATTGTGCACTACTCAGTTCTCCACTTGCGTTGCTTCATCTGATATTCGGATGGCGATTGTTGAGCACTTCGGAGGGTAACGCATTCGTCAATGCCATCGCCATGGGCTTGCTAGTTAGCGCCCGGTACTTTTTCCCGTTGGAGATGATACGGCAAATAAGTCGCACAGGCGGTTTAGCAGAGAGTCATTTCCAATGGCCTAGTCGTTCAACTCAATTGCTTCGTAAGAACCTGCGTTGGTTCATCGATTTGGCCATCCCGGCAGTAACCGTTGTTGGGGTCGTGGTGCAATTTGGAGAATCACGATGGGAAAACTCGCTTGGACGATTGACCTATAGCGTGCTGATGTCCCTGTGCTTCATTTATCTTTTGGTTTTACTCCATCCAGGCAAAGGAGTGTTTAGCGATTTCTTGAGTCGCAACGCAGGCGGTTGGATCGACAGGCTTAAATACATTTGGTATTCCGGTTTCGCAATCGGTCCGTTGGCTTTGATGACGATGAGCTTAATGGGATATCACTACACCGCCATTCGCCTAACGATGCTTTTGCATACAACCTTTATTACATTGGTGGGCTTACTGCTGCTATCTAGTTTGATACGTCGCTGGCTCTTGCTTCGACGGCGAGAAATTGTCGTTTCACAAGCAAGGCAAAGGCTGGAAGAAGCACGAAGGCGCGACCCAGGTGCAGCAACCTCAAATAGCTTGAACACAATTGCAAGCGCTACCGACTCACGGTCTGACCTCGCCCAAATCAATGCCCAAACCATTCGATTGGTTAGAAGCACTCTGGTCTTTGCAGCCATCGGAGCAGTGGCCTTTATTTGGTCGGGAGTTTTGCCTGCTGTCGGTGTATTGGAATCCGTCGAACTCTGGACAGTCCAGGGTGCAACACCCGACACGACAATTCCAATCACACTAGCGCACCTTTTTGTGGCTGTTCCAATCGCCATAATGACGGCTGTCGCCGCGAGGAACTTGCCTGGCCTGCTTGAAATCGCGTTGCTGCAACACTTGCCAATTGAGAACGCCGTTCG
>JAYVBW010000120.1:0-2236 GCA_043750255.1 Pirellula sp. | reverse complement strand
GCTAGAACCGCATTTGTGGCATCGGACGCCATCGGGCCAACGCATCTTACGAACCTCTTCAAAGCATTTCCGATCATCCATCAAAAGCAAAAGCGTGAGAGCCATCCTTGGCAACCGATCGTGGTAAACGTGATGGATACCCCAAAACCATGAGGTCAACCTAGCGTGCTACAATACCACGAAACCCGACACCAAAACAGAACCTCCCCGGATTACCGTATGAGCAAAGCGGAATTAGCTGAACGTCAGCAAATTTCAAGAAGAAAAATCATGGAAGAACTCCAATTGCTCTCATCGGTAGAAGAACAATTGGAATATCAGCGCAATGTCCCACACGTAAATATCACTGGTGAGTTAATCTGCGGCTGGTTTGACGATAGTTACTGGCCGGAAGACAAACTTTTCGTGTCGGGGTTTTCAGAGGAAGAATTGAAGGCCATGTCAGAATTTAGCGAAGTTTTCGAGAGTGTTCTCGCGCCCATTCGAGACAAGGAACTTCCTCAAATCACAGACTTGGTTCAGACACCGGAATGGGTGCGATTAACTCAAGCAGCGCATAAGGCATTGAGCGTCTTCAGGCACGATGCCGGCAAATAATACTCACCAACACCGGCCTAACAAGGCGTTGCAACAGGAAGAAGCATGGACTTAGTCTACATCGAAACATCGATCATCAGCCATGCGACTGCGAGGCCAAGCAAAGACCCGCTCATTTCGGTGCTTCAGGCTCAGGCTCGTGATTGGTGGTCGATCGAACGCCCAAAATTTGAGGTCGTAACATCACAACTCGTTTTGGATGAGGCTGGCCTTGGCGACCCGTCTGCTGCACATGACCGGTTGGCGGCGCTCTCGGGAATTCAACTGATTCCTACCGATTCAAAAGTTGAGGCAATTGCGGATGAATTGATCGCCCGATCGCTAATGCCCGCGAAAGCTAGACTTGATGCCCTGCATGTTGCCACAGCAGCAGTTGGCGGAGTACAATTTCTACTGACGCAGAATTGCCGACATATTGCGAACGCACACATGCTACCAAGGGTTTACAAGACACTTGCAGACCTTGGCTACTCAAAATTATTGATTTACACTCCTGCGGAATTTCTTGGGAATCTCTAAAATGCCAGACAATCCAATCCTTGAAGAGATTTATGCCGCCCGTGAAAAACTGCTAGCTGACGCTGGCGGTGATGTGCATCGATACCTTGAGGGTGTCCGGAAGCGCGAACAAGCATCTGGGCTGCTTAGAGACCCAAGCAAGCAACGAACAAATCATTGCATCGAAGTCGCCGATCAGCCGCTTCCTGATGGTGACTCTACTCCGGCGACTCGATGAATGCGGTCGTTGAACTAAACCGTTTCGCCTACGAGCCACAGGAAAAGGAAATGGGGACACTCCACTTTGATCTAGCCAGTTTGTTCAGATTTCTAATTGTGCGATTGCCCGCTGGTGGTCCGAGGGTCGAATACCCCCTTTATTCCCTTTTGCCATTGCCTCACGATGCCTAAAGACAGGTATCGGCACGTCAATGCGCGTAGCTTCACACAGTTGCATCAATGTCGCAAATAGAGGTACAAGAGAATCCTCATCGGGGACTAAGCCGTTGCTGCCGGTTCCGGTTTGAAACGCTTTAGATAGAACCGACGCTTGGAAATTAAGCTTCGCATCTCGTAGACATCTTTCGGCTTGCCCGCTATGTGGCTAAAGAGTCTACCGAACTCCTGGATCTGTAGCTTCCAATAGCCAACGTCCAGTTTCAGTCGCTCGAAGATCGGGGCTATGTCTACGGGAGTCGAACCCGATTTATCCGCTCGCACCAACCTGGCACTTGCATCGAGCAACTCCAAGTAATCACCCAGCGACATCGATAGAAATCCCTTGTCGCTGCAGCGTTGTCTGGTTTGATTTGGACACGGACCGATCGGATCCTTCTTCTCATCGATCGTCAACGGCACCAGAAACGAATCAATCGTACCGGCAGAAGATTCAGTTGCAATCGTTTGCTGTACCGTCTGTATCCTTCGTTGAACCGAAGTAAAGTCGCTCCCTTCGATGGTTTCAGCCATGGCCGCTCGGATCAGATTCAAGTCGACGTAGGCTGCACACGCCAGCAGAGTTTCCTCATCTAAAATACGAACAGCTCGATATCGACCTTGGAAAAACTTACCGACCTCTAAGTCTTCCCTATTGGCACGTGTACCAATGTTTTGGCAGAGCAGACGCATCCACCAAGCGACA
>JAYVBW010000119.1:0-2099 GCA_043750255.1 Pirellula sp. | reverse complement strand
CGAGAATCTTCGGAATGCGCCAATCAATAGCTTAGTCATTACCGATACGATTCCATTGCCACTGGAGAAACGGTTGGAGACCATCAAGGTCCTTACCGTTGCACCGCTTTTGGCCGAGGCGATCCGCCGAATCCACTCCAACAAATCCATCAGTCAGATGTTCACGTCTTAGAGTTTGATCATTTGAAGATTCCAATGCAAACGATTACACTGTTTGCTAGAAGATTTGGGCAGGCCGCTTGCCCGTTTTGTAAATCCACACACGTAGAGGCGACGGTTTCGAGGTTGGCATGCTGCAGAATATTCGCAAGCTTCAATTGACAGAGATTCAGCGGGATGGGATGCGAAGTGCAGGACAATTCAACGCGTTACTCATGGACTACTTGCGTCAGTACATAGCGCCTGGAATTTCGACGGGCGAAATTGACCAACTCGTTACCGACTTCACGCACCAGCACAAACACGTTCCAGCCACACTCGGCTACTTAGGCTATACCAAGAGCTGCTGCACCAGTGTCAATGAAGTTATCTGTCACGGTATTCCGTGCGATTATGTTCTCAAAGTCGGTGACATCGTCAATGTGGACGTTACCTCGATCGTGGATGGATGGCACGGAGATCAATCGGAGACCTTTTTGATTGGTGAGGTCTGCGACGAGGCGAAAACGGTAACTCAGTGTGCGTTTGATGCAATGCACCGAGCTATCACAGCGTTAGTACCGGGCTGCTCTGTCAGCGTGATAGGTGACAACGTGGTGCAGGAGGCAACTCTGCGTGGTTTTTCAGTCGTTCGGGAATACGTCGGACACGGACTGGGCCGACGTTTTCATCAATATCCAAACATCCCTCACGTACCAGACCGCAAGAGCAAGCAGGAGCGATTGTTACCAGGCATGTGCTTTACGGTGGAACCTATGATCAACGCTGGTACTCGGTTTACCAAACTGGACACCAAGGACAATTGGACGGTGCGGACAAGGGACGGTCGACTTTCCGCTCAGTTCGAGCACACGGTTCTGATGCGTGAAGACGGACCCGAAATTCTCACTCAATGTGTAAACGGACCCAAACGCGGTCACAAGTTCTAGTTGGCTAACCCTGTCCAACACGTAGGTCAGCCTGTCCTCAGGCTGACACAACAACGGCCCCTTTTTGCGAGTCGCAGATTGACGTCTGCCTGCCGTGTAGTGAGAATAAAGGCCGGTCCGGATCTCTCTCGCATAGCCGTTCGATCAGGTTGGATATTGGTACTTCTACCGAAAGTAATTCTTACTGCGTCGTCGATTTCATTGTTTGCACTGCTTTCAATGATCTGTGCGCAATGGCAACAGGGTTTTCGCGAGCAACGCACTCCAGCTCGAAGTGAATTTCCGATGTGGGAAATTGAAGCTCCCTTTCAAGCGGATGTCTTCACCTTTGCGAGGATCAAGTATACGTCGTTATTAACAGGCGGACGAGGTAATCGATGGAAAAACGATTTTCCGGATAGCGACTGGAATTTTTCGTACCGACTTCAGGAACTAACGAGCATGAAAGTGGATCCGAATGGTATTGTGCTGGAGCTGACGGATCCAGACTTATTCAATTACCCATTTCTCTTTATGAATGGCGTGGGGTCCCTTCAGTTCAGCCCTGACGAAGCGATTGCTCTTCGACGACACTTAATCAATGGTGGGTTCTTGATGGTGGACGACTTCTGGGGCGAAGACGAGTGGTCTCGAATGCGAAACGAAATGAAAATAGTATTTCCAGGTCGGGAGCCGGTCGATCTTCCACTTTCGCATCCAATTTTTCACATCGTCTACGACATGAAAGTGAAACCTCAAGTCCCAGACATTCGTACATGGCGGTCTGGTCAAACGTTCGAATCCAACCACGGGGGTTCGCCTGGCGATAAACTCCCTCACTTTCAAGCATACCATGACGATTATGGACGAATCGTCGCTCTGCTATGCCACAACAATGATCTTGGAGACGGCTGGGAACGCGAAGGAGCGAGTCCCGCCTATTTTGAAACCTACTCCGTGCCTTTTTCCTATCCCATGGGAATCAACATTATTACATACGCAATGACAAATTGATCGATATGGATTGTTCAT
>JAYVBW010000118.1:0-2576 GCA_043750255.1 Pirellula sp. | reverse complement strand
AATTGCCGAATCAGATTGGCATCGTCTCCAATCGCTCTGGCAGTTTGTCGAAACACGCGATAGATCTTAGGAGTACCGTCAGCACCTCCCACTAGAATTTCATTTCGCAACGGATGCCGAGCGAGCGACTGAACGCCGCCTCGCAGAGCTCCAGGAGTGATCGAGGTGATATTGTCAACGAATCGCTCCGTATCCACCTCGATCAACTTCACCGTCATATCGCGACTGGCAGAGATTAAATGCTTTCCGTCAGGTGTAAAAACCGTCGCGCGCGGCCAATCTTCATGTGCTCGTTGATAAAGCTTTTGCTCGCCGTCGAGGTTCACGGCTCGGACGGTATTGTCTGACATGCCGAACGAGATCAAGGTCGAGTCTGGAGACCAATTCACACCGAAGAGCGTATCGTTCCCAAGCTGTAAACTTCGCTCGAGTTGGTTGGTCTCAACATTCCAAATTTGCAACTCACCACTAACTGCTTGCTCGCCAGATGCTACTGCCAGCCACTTGCCATCCGGTGAATAGCTAATTGACTCAACGCGCGGACTCAGTCCAATCAGTCGCTGTTGCAGTTGTCCATTCTCGGAATTGAGAAGTAGCGTTTCGTGAAAACCGGAAACCGCAATTAGTTTACCATCTTTGGAGAAATCAATGCAGCTGATGGTAGGCGAACGTGTGTAGATAGGAGGCTTGGCTAGCGAATAGCGTGGGCCTACCGCTTTAGAGTCGTTGAGTGCACCAGCATCGACCCATCGCTTAATAATTTCAATCTCGACGTCGGTAAGCGGTTTGCCTTTTTTTGGCATTTCCGACTTACCATCGACCGGGACAATTTCGTGGATCAAATGGCTCTCGCCAGACTTGCCGGGAACAATTGCCGCCGAACCCGATTCACCGCCGCTGAGCAAGCCTTGGAAATCGGTCATCATGTAGCCGCCAAGCTTCTTAGCACTTTGATGGCAGCCGAAGCAATTGGCTCGAAGTATAGGAAGGACTTCTTTGGCAAAACTCGGTGTTGTGTTTTTTACAGTTTCATCGCCCAACAAACCACTGGCAGTCGGTATGGAAAAAAACGCAAGCAATGATGCCGTCGAGAGACTTAGACTGCGAAGGCCAAGGGACATAAATTCCAACTCCTTGTTTGTGGTGCCTCGATTGCAAAATCAATCTAAGGAGCCGTCGGTTGCGGGACGTACTTTGAAGCCGAAGAGCGTGGAGACTCAAAGGACGCGATATTGCTAAGGTGGGACGATTTTGGAGCTACGCTTTCAATTAATACATAAGAGTAACTGGTTGGACCACCAAAGTCAACGACGGGGCCGAAGCCCCCGTTAAAAGGGAGGGCGAAGCATTTTCAGAGCCTTAGGGTCAATATGCACCGCAGTCGCTAGCCGCGACGCCATGAATTGCGCCTAAAAACGCGGCTAGCGCCAGCGGCTCAACCCAAAAATCAAGCGTGAATGATTCTTTAGTCGTTGTCGGAGCGAAGAACTGAGACGAAGGCTTTCTGTGGGATATTAACGCTGCCGAACTGCTTCATTTTCGCCTTGCCCTTCTTCTGCTTATCTAGGAGCTTGTTCTTTCGAGTTACGTCGCCACCATAAAGCTTGGCAGTCACATCCTTTCGGTAAGGCTGGATCGTCGCTCTCGCAATAATTTCGCCGCCAATCGCTCCTTGAATCGGGATTTTGAATTGGTGGCGTGGAATTGCCTCGGCAAGTTGTTCACAATAGTGCAGTGCCCGAGTTCGCGACTTGTCCCGATGCACTAGATAGGAAAGTGCATCGATGGGCTCCTTGTTGACCAAGATATCGACTTTCACTACGTCCGTAGCTCGATATTCAATCGGTTCATAATCAAACGACCCGTATCCTCGCGTTATCATCTTGAGCTTGCCGTAAAAATCGAAGAGCACCTCTCCGAGCGGCATCTCGCTCGTTACCTCCACCCGACCTGCGGAAAGATAGTTCATTGTCTGACTGTCGGAGCGATGCTCTCTGCACAATTCCATGACAGGCCCGACGTACTCCTCGGGGATGAGGATCGATGCTTTGATGTAGGGCTCGGTGGTCGAATCTATTGACATGGGATCGGGCCAATAACTCGGGTTGTCAACATCGATCGTCGTGCCGTTTCTTAAAAGTAGCTTGTACTTCACCGACGGGGCCGAGATGACTAGTCCGAGGTCAAATTCTCGCTGCAGACGCTCCTGAATCACGTCCAAGTGAAGTAGGCCTAGAAACCCGCATCGAAATCCGAAGCCGAGAGCGGCTGAACTATCTTTCTCAAACGTAAGCGCCGCGTCGTTAATGGCCAACTTTTCAAGTGCCTTCGTGAGGTCTTGGTATTCGTCCGTGCTCATCGGATAGATGGATGAAAAGACAACTTGTTTGGCTTTCTTGTAGCCAGGAATCGGTACTTCGGCTTGACGATTCAAATGCGTGAGCGTATCGCCAATTTCAATGTCCTGAACACTCTTTACGCCTGCGACGATATAGCCGACTTCCCCGACGCTGAGTTGCTTTTGAGGAGTGAGTTTTAACTGATTGTAGCCCAACTCGTCCACTTTGTAGTCGCGG
>JAYVBW010000117.1:0-3197 GCA_043750255.1 Pirellula sp. | reverse complement strand
GAGGCGACTGAATCTTGAATCGACGATGCGGTCAAGAGGACGCCCAAAAAAGACGATAACTACCAAGAAGACAAAATAAAGAGACCTGACCCCTTTTTTTCGTTCGTATCTCCGACGCGCAAATGGCAATGAATCGTTCTCTCGCGGAATTGGAATCCGTTGATTTTCGTAGGGAGCTTGCGGCTGCATTGAGTGGGCATTTCCCTAAAGAGTAACAACGAAATCGGATTTCGCCTAAAAGTAGCGTACTCCTGCAGGATCGCCCTAGCAGCAACCAGCGTTGTCGGTAGCCGCAAGCTTCCGATTCGAAGTGCTCGGTTTTCCCCAGGGAATGCAGCGTACTCCTGCAGCTTCGGCTATGCTGAAGAGAATAGCGGCTTGGATGTGTTGGGACGGGAGCATTTTCCCCATGCTTCCGCTGAGTTGTCGTTGAGATGGGTTGCTATTGGTACTGTCGAACCGAAGTCGAAGAGGGACTGACATGGTAGGCCAACTCGGGAAAAACAAAAGAGGATACTTTCAATTCCGGCTCGGTACAATTTTTTTCGCTATGACTGTGTTGGCATTATTGATAGTCACAGCGTCCCAAACCTACCTTTGGTTAAAGACGGTTCCCATTTCTAGTGCCGTAATCGATTTCAACTCTCGGGTAATTGGCAACTTAGTACCCGTCTCCTGGGCGCCGCTTTCTGAAAACGAAATCGATGCCGCAGTCGAATCGCTACTTTTGCGTGGAGTCGACAATGAATATGCAGAGTGTTTTGTTTCTAGCGACCAAGTCGCGGATATGTTTAAGAGAATAATTCGAACGCGCCGCGTTCCGCGAAACGCATCAATTTATTTGTACTCAAACAACGCTGGCTATAATATCAGTCTCCAGGTGATCACGAGCGCAAGTTCAAGTTTCGTCGTTGTTCTACGCCACGTTAAGTATCCACAGTGATGGTTCATCTCCATTTGCTATCGTCCGCTTTCCTCCGACAAGCTTCTGCGATTTTGACAAGGTTGTGCGGTTAGCGAGATTCCCGAATTTGGCAGGATTCACGACTAGCTCAACTGTGAAAGCGTCGTACTCCTGCAGGATCGGCCTAGCCAGCAACGAGCGTCTGCCATACATGCGAAGCTTCTCATCCGCAGTGTGGATGTAGCCGAGTTAGCAGTCAGCGTCTTCCAAAAGTTGGTTCAAATCAATGTGGACATTGGCTCCCGCAGATTAGACTACGCCTGCAGGATCGGATAGACTGGAGCGGCTTCTGCGATTTCCACAGGGTTGTGCCTAGCTGCACTTCACATTGTGCAGGCTCCGAGCAGCAGCGGTTTGAATCTGATAAACTTCCAATCATCGATTTAGATTCATCTAGGGAAAACGACATGCGATTGCTTGTTTTGTTTATCGTTCTTTTGATTGGATCCCCTGCGCTTGGTCAGCAGCTAAAGGAGATTACCAACAGTATCGGTATGAAGCTGGTTTTGATTCATCCTGGCTCATTCACGATGGGCTCGGCTGAAGAAGAGTCCGGAAGGAAGGATTGCGAGTTACGGCATGAAATTACTTTAAGTAAGTCCTTCTATCTCGGTGTGTATGAGGTCACACAGGGGCAGTATGAGCATGTAATTGAAACCAATTTCAATCGCTCTAAGACTAATCCGCTTCCGTTGCAGAACGTCAGTTGGGAAGATTCGGTTGCTTTTTGTACGAAGCTATCAGAACTGCCAGAGGAGAAGGCTGCAGGCCGACTTTATCGATTGCCGACAGAAGCAGAATGGGAATATGCATGCCGCGCCACTAGCGGCGCTGCGTATTCATTTGGTGACTCTGCGGACTTGCTTGGGGATTTCGCTTGGTTCAAAGAAGATCGTATGTTAGCAACACTTCCAGTGGGTCTGAAGAAGGCCAACAGATGGGGTTTGTACGACATGCACGGAAATGTCTATGAGTGGTGCCATGATTGGTATGCTGATTATCCATCAAGTGAGGTGACGGATCCGCAGGGTCCTAGAATTGGTAGTGAACGCGTGTTCCGTGGTGGCTGTTCGAGCGACGTAGCGGTGAATTGCCGGTCTTCGTACCGCTACTCGATTGTCCCGACTTTTCGCTCGCACGAATTCGGCTTGCGCGTCGCCATGAGTGCGCCTGCCAAGCAAACGGACGCGACATCATCCAAGTGAGAGAGAAAACGACATGCGATTGCTTGTTTTGTTTATCGTTCTTTTGATTGGATCCCCTGCGCTTGGTCAACAACTAAAGGCGATTACCAACAGCATCGGGATGAAACTGGTTCTAATTCATCCTGGCTCGTTCACGATGGGCTCGCCGGTAACTGAGTTAGATAGAAAACCAAGTGAGACAGCTCACGAGGTTACGCTTAGCAAGTCCTATTACCTTGGCGCAAACGAGGTAACTCAGGGTGAGTACGAAAAAGTGATGGGAGCCAACCCGAGCAATTTCAAGGGATCGAAGAACCCTGTAGAAATGGTGACATGGGACGACGCTGTTTCCTTTTGCCAGAAGCTGTCGGAAATGCCGGAGGAGAAAGCGGCTGGACGGTCGTATCGATTACCGACAGAAGCGGAATGGGAGTATGCTTGCCGCGCTGGTAGCACCACGTCCTATAGTTTTGGAGAGACTGCGGAATCGCTTGGGAAGTATGCCTGGTTTGTTGGAGGTCGAGAAGGTAAGACACATCCAGTGAGATTGAAAAAGCCAAACCGATGGGGCTTGTATGACATGCACGGTAATGTCTGGGAGTGGTGTCAGGATTGGTATGCTGATTATCCACCAGATGCGTCGACCGATCCACAAGGACCTAATGGGGGCGCGTTCCGGGTGTACCGGGGCGGCGGGTGGGGCGACGACGCTGGCAACTGCCGGTCGGCGCTTCGGAATGGGGACTTTCCGTCGTATCGCGTCAGCGTCAACGGCTTTCGCTTGGCCCTGAGTCCGTCAGTCAAGTCGCCGGAGGCGGAGGGGAATAACGAGTACAAGTAGCGGAACCGTCAGGCGTAACCAACTCAGACGGTCGCCACTTGGTATTGCCATGGAACCGAAAGGAGTTAAAGATAGAGTCGTCGGGAATGACGAATCGCAGTTTCCTTGTAAGGCAGACTCCTTGCTTAAGCTGTCGAGCAACTTTCCTGCTCTGCTTGTTTTTTCTCCTCGTGTTTTTTTGAACTCGCTTCGATCCTTGACGCTGATT
>JAYVBW010000116.1:0-9639 GCA_043750255.1 Pirellula sp. | reverse complement strand
CAATGCATGATGATTCAATCGACTAACGCTTGTGACGTAATTGTGATTGGTGGTGGGCCGTCCGGTTCAGCGACTGCTACATTGCTCGCCCAACGAGGCTACAGCGTTATTTTGTACGAGCGGGAGCATTTTCCTAGGTTCCATATCGGGGAGTCGTTGATTCCCCATTGCTATCCAGTGATCGAGCGCCTCGGGTTATTGGACAAGATGAAATCAAGTCACTTCAGTAAGAAGTATGGCGTCCAATTTATCAATGAGCATGGCAAGCTCTCGGAGCCATTTCGATTTAGTGACTACGATCCTCATGAGCGTTCGCAATCCTGGCAGGTACTTCGAAGCGAGTTTGATCAAATGTTGATCAATAATGCACGAGAGCATGGCGTGACGGTACACGAAGGTGCGAGAGTTCTGGACGTGCTGATGGAAGGGGATCGCGTGGTCGGCGTGAGAGTCAAGCAGGAGGGTGCGTTAGAAAAAGAAGTTCGATCGCAAGTCGTGGTCGACGCGAGCGGCCAGTCGTCGATTGTAATGGACCGTATGGATTTGCGAGAATGGGATCCGATTCTCAAGAAAGCTGCCATTTGGACTTATTGGAGGGGAGCGAAACGAGAGCCGGGAATCGACGAAGGTGGAACCATCGTTATCCAAACAAAAGAGAAAAAAGGCTGGTTCTGGTATATCCCGTTACATGACGACGTCGTCAGCGTTGGAGTCGTCGCCGGTTACGATTATTTGTTCAAAAATCGATCGACCAAAGATTTAGAGTCAATCTACATGGAGGAAGTAGCTCGTTGCCCAGGCGTGCAACCTCGGATCGCTGAGGCGGTACGCGAGGGAGACTACAAAGCCCAGAAAGAATATTCTTATAAGGCCAAGAAAGCAGCTGGCGACGGATGGGTGTTGGTTGGTGACGCATTTGGGTTTCTCGATCCGCTTTACTCTTCAGGCGTAATGCTCGCGCTAACGTCTGCATCCATGGCCGCAGATTCGATTGCCGATGCACTGGATGTGGACGACCCGAGCGAAAAACGGTTGCGAAGCTGGGAGCCAGAGTACGTTAAGGCGATGGATCGCATGCGAAACTTGGTATGTGCGTTTTACGATGGCCTCAATTTTGGACGCTTAGTACGGAAGTATCCTGACAAAAAGAATCTTATTACCGATGTTCTCGTCGGTAATCTATTTAGTGAAGAGGTCGACCAGTTGTGGCCCTTGATCGAAGAATTGAAGCAAGAGGACGCAGCCATGGCGATAGCAGCAAGCGGCACGCTTGCAGATCCCTTCACGTAGGTCAGCCTGTCCTCAGGCTGGCACTGCGAGTGGACGCGAAGAGCCCTGTCCGGCTGAGGACAGCTGGACCTACGTGAATCACCCAAATCCCAACAAGACGTAGCCTAAGTTCGCTTGAACATTTTGTCGAGCTGGTCTCGCGAAAAGAACAAGGCAGTTGGGCGGCCATGTGGGCAGTGGTGAGTATCCTGGTAATAATTTCGCTGCTCAAGCAAGGCAGTGATTTCATCTGGGCTTAGCCGATCGCCTGCTTTTATTGCTGCCTTGCATGCGATCATGTTCATCAGGTCATCCAGCAGATCGCGGGCGTCTGGTTTTTTCCCTCCGGCCATGAGCGGTTCAAGTACTTGTCTGAGCATTTCGGCAGGATGCATTTTTGCCAACATCGCGGGATACGAAGTGACTAAGACCGTATCGCCCCCAAACGGTTCCACTTCGATTCCGATTTCAGCCAGCGTTTCACGGCAATCCAACGCAGCAGCCGCTTCGTTTGCTGTTAAAGTTACTGACTCGGGCACCAACAATCGCTGGCGTTCAAGAGATTTAGACAAAACTTTGGTCTTGATCTGCTCGTACAAGATTCGTTCGTGCAATGCATGCTGGTCGACTATGACCATGCCTGACTCGTCCTGTGTTACCAAATAGCGATTGTGAATTTGAAACCCGAGTTGCTTGCGCGAACCGTCAATGTCTCCAGAGAAGTCAACTCGATGCACCGGAGTCGCAAGAGCAGACTCGTTTGCTTCATGATCAGCCAACGCGATGGCAGCCTCAGCCGACCAAGGCTGGCTGGCAGTTGGTAACGCACCTTCGCCGACCGGGTATTGCCGTTGCAGAGCTAACGAGGGTAAATCTAGATGCGACGAATCTGGCGTGTAAAAGGGATCGTCCAATCGCGCGGTAGGCCGATTGGGTGAAGCTAAACCGGGTGAGTTGAAACCATGGAATGGCCTGAAATCTGGAATCGCAACCGCAGCGTTTGATTTTGCCCATTGCAATAGGTCTGAGCCGCTGCCATCGTTGGAAACATGATGCGAAGTTTTCATGGGCATCGACGCATCGGCCAGAGTTGGCATGACACTTGGCGAAGCGGTTGGCGTTCGAATCTTGGCCACCAAATCGCTATTGAGAAACTTGTGACGCAAGCTGTGCAACAATCGCGTGTAGATAACGCCACTATCTTCGAATCGAACTTCGACTTTTGTCGGGTGGACGTTGACGTCAACCGTCTTGGGATCCACTTGGACATGGAGGAAGCATATTGGCATGCGACCTACCATTAGCAGTCCCCGATACGCTTCACCGAGGGCGTGTTGCAATGATCGGTCGCGTATGTATCGGCCGTTTAGGAACAAGTACTGCATGCGATTGTTGCTGCGAGAAACGCTGGGGTCCGTGACATATCCGTGGATAGCAACGTGCTCATCCCGCTGATCAATCGAAATCAAAGAATCTGCAACTTCGTCTCCGAAGAATGCGCGGATGCGTTCAGACCAACGGTCAGTCGGTAGCAAATCATGCAGTACTCGATCATTGTTCGAAAGCACCATTTGGACTTGAGGATACGCGAGGGCAATACGTGTGAACGCTTCTGTAACGTGTCCCATTTCCGTTTGCGGCGTTTTCATAAACTTGCGACGAACTGGCGTGTTGAAGAAGAGATGTCGAATCTCAATGGTCGTGCCAACGGGCCCCGACCGAGGTCGAATAGGCTCCTTCTCTCCTCCTTTAACACTTAATTCGTAGCCGCTGTCGCTGTCTGAAGTTCGACTGCGCAGAGTTAGATGGCTGATTTCCGCAATCGAAGCTAACGCTTCTCCTCGAAAACCGAGCGTCTTCACATCGAACAAATCGTCGCTCGAATGAAGTTTGCTTGTCGCGTGTGGTGCGACAGCAAGTTCTAGCTGATCCGAAGGGATCCCATATCCGTTGTCACTGATCCGGATCAGCTCAATCCCTCCACCCTCAACTACCAACTCGACATGACTTGCGCCAGCGTCAATGCTATTTTCAAGTATCTCCTTGACGACGCTTGCCGGCCGTTCGATGACTTCACCAGCGGCAATCTTGTTCACCAAGCCTATAGGCAGTTGTCGAATGGTAGGCATAGCGGATTAATCTAGATCAGATGAGAGGACAAAAGAAACCAAAACGAAGCCAAAAGGCAAATGTTCAGGGTACCGTACCAATGGCCGTTCGAAAAGCCTGCAAACAATGCAAGCAAACAATGCGGGCAGACAATGGTCTTGTCCACGTTTTGAGGCTATAATGATCTAACCGCGTATTGTGGCCTCCTCTCCATTCATCCCACCCAACATCCTAAGGCAGCCCCTCAGTGGATCAAAAACCATCGATTCTTTGAGCGTTTGTATGCCCGATATGTCTGCGGACCTTCCAATACTATGAAATTTTATCTATGGTTTTTGCTGGTCCTTTGCTTTATCTTTTTGTCTGCGCTTCGCGGCTACTGTCAGACTGAGCCTAGCAAGATCATAGATTTCGCTCGTGACATTGCACCCATCTTGCAAGACAAATGTGTTACCTGCCACGAAGGGGAAAAAGCAAAAAACGGATTTGTTATCTCAGATCGCGATGCATTTCTGGGATTCGTCGAACCAGGCGATGCAGCCTCAAGTTCGCTTTGGACTGACTACCTCGTACAGCCTTCGAAAGACAAACTGGCAGATAGTCTGGTTATGCCACCCGATTCGCCGTTGACTGCTTCGCACCTGGCGATTTTTAAACTTTGGATTGATGAGGGGGCAAATTGGCCAGAAGGAACGGTCCTTAACACTCGCGTTAAAGAGTCCCCAGTGCCCCAGGCACAAGGCACCACATCAATGGCCAAAAAGGCGTATCGAGCTATCGGCTATTTTCATCCAGCGATGGTACACTTTCCTATCGCACTCTTTTTCGTTGGGGGAGCATGTGCATTTCTATCCTATTTCCTGGGGCCCCGATGTCAAACAACCGCGTTTCAATGCTTGACTTTTGCCGCATTAGCGAGTGTTTTGACAGTAGTTATGGGATGGTCTTTTGCGGATAGTCAAGGTTATCCAGCATGGGACAAGCTGCTTGCAAACAACGCGACGCATGACGAAGTAAATCTTTTCTACCATCGCTGGTTTGGTACGTTCACAGCTGCGCTAAGTCTCGTGTGCGTTGTTCTTGGATTGCTTGCCCGACGTAACAAATCGAACAAGTTGAATCATGTCTGGCGAATCGGTGCGATTGCTTTGGCCGCTCTGGTCGGAATGGTCGGCCATCAAGGTGGCGAATTGGTTTACGGAGACATTTTCGGCAAGGCGGTAGAGCAATTGCTTAGGTAGGAGAATAGACGCTAAGCCCGTGAACAATTGCACTGGGCGGCAAATCAAAAATCGAGACTAACGCTTGTCGCACTCTACCCAACGTTGAATGAACCGCCATAGCGAGGGATACGATTGGAAGATCGAAGGCGGACTTAAATGAGGATCGTAATTATCTCGCAGTTCCTTGACAGCAATTTGCGTTCTTCGGTCAAACAACTGTTCAATGGTAAATCGCTTTCCGTCTTGAAGCGCTTTAGACAAATCTTCGAGAATGGAATCAGGCGTTTTACCACGGATCAATGCACATTCGCCCAGTCGGTATCCGTGCTCAACCAACCGGACTGTCCAACGCCAATCTTCAATCGTCGGCGCGGTCACATCTCGACCTGAGCTTGCATCGCTTGCATCGGCTCGAGGTAGATGAATCATGGAACGGACCGGCTCCTCGCTGGACGGCGACGCAACTTCTTTCGTCTCAGCAGAAAACGTCGTGAGCGGAATGTTCTCAACAGTTTTAGCCAGTGTTGGCCCGGTCCGCTCAAGCGACTTTAAGGGTACTGGTACGATCTGATTGGCCGCTTTGTCCGAAGCAAGAATGCATTGATGCACATACTGCATCAACAAAGCAGGTATTTGTTGTGTCCCTGCTATACACCCGCTTCCAGCATCGGAAATGGACACCGTCGATTTGCCAACTCTCAATTCAGAAAGACAGAGCAATCCCGCATCCAGCGTTTCGTCTAAAAAGCCTAATGCATGGGATTTCTTCCAGGTTTTTAGAATTCCAAATTCGGCAAGTCGTTGCAATCGAAGTCCCTGGACTGCTTTACTCTCCACCCCGGAAAGATGTTGCGATAACAATGTTTTGCTTAAGTAGCCGTGCGTACGCTCAACAGCCTTCAAAATCGTAAGGATCAGATCGTGAGCTGGCTTGGTCTCGCTAGGCAAAAGGGAAGGGGAAATCACATCGGTCGCACCACTAGGTTCCATTTTGTCTTCGATTTTAGGGATCGATTTTGAAAACTTCGGTTTCGCTTTCTTTCCCTTGGCTTGGCTATCGGAGTTGCCAATGAGCACTTTTGGCATATTTGGCCATCCCGTCTTTCCTTGACATCGATCGCAGATGCCACAGTTCGAAGCCGACGCGTCGCCGAAATACTCCAATATGGTCTTTTGTCGACAATATCGACTTTGCGCGTATGCGACCATGCGATCCAGTTTTTCGTAATCGGATTTTTTTCGTGCGGCAAGTGTTTCGTGATCGATCTTGAGTTCGCTAAACGGAACGTCACGTCGTCGGAAGTGAATTGCACGACCTCGAAATGGCGGTACGTACTCAAAACTTTCTAATTTACAAAGTTCGCGGAGAGTACGATTCAACGCGTCGCGATCCATTTGCAATTGCTGCATCAGCCACCTAGGGTGAATATAAACTGCTTCTTCGCGTCGATCGGCGATCGCTTTCTCCACGGCTCGCAAGACACTGCGTTGGACATTGGCGGCCTTCGGAAGCAAATCGATCAATGTAGGGAGCTTGCTATCGATCCGAAACATGGCCAATCCCCCGGACATCTCAAGCCGTTCCATAACCGTTGTGCGACCGAGGATTTGGAGGCAAGCATTAATAGCTTCTGCTGTTGCGGGCGCGTTGGTAAGTTCGCGAATCTCGTCCGCAGTCAATTCGATCGGGTCTTCGGTGCGTTTCACTAGAAGATCATAAACCGATTCCAAAAGCTCGCGTGGCGGATTGGCATTCTCTATAAAAAACTCTTGAATGTAGCGATCTTGAGGGCTGTATAGCAAAACGCATTGAGATGGCAAACTATCGCGTCCAGCGCGTCCGGCTTCTTGATAGTAAGCTTCGAGAGTGCCAGGCGTATTGTAGTGAATGACATATCGCAAATCGGACTTGTCGATCCCCATGCCAAACGCATTCGTGGCGACGATAACCTTGAGTTGCCCAGCCATAAACTGTTCCTGGATCAGTTTGCGCTGCTCGGGCATGAGGCCTGCATGATAAGCGCCCACGCTGATCTTCAGTTCTTTGCCGATCTGCTCGACAAGCGCCTCGCACCGTTTTCGGGTTGCGGCATAAATGATTCCCGTTCCAGGCTGGTCCTTAATAAATTCCAACAGTTGCTTATCCTTTTCTCGATCACCCATGCATAGCATCGAGCCGAGGTAAAGGTTATCACGAGCAAAGCCGGTGATGAAGTGTTTGGCAACACGTAGCTTGAGTGAGTCGACGATATCTTGACGGACTTTAGGGGTCGCAGTCGCTGTCAACGCGACCGTTTGGACTCCACCCAGCGCCTCGCGAAACCGACCGAGTCGTTGATAGTCTGGTCGAAAGTCATGGCCCCACTCGCTGATACAATGAGCCTCATCGACCGCAAGAAGCTGGACAGGCGTGGTTCGAATCGCGTCCAAAAATCGCGAGTTGCGAAGACGCTCGGGAGCGACATAGACCATCGAATAGTGCCCTCCGGCGACATGTTCCAGACGTTGATTTTGCTCTGCGGTGGTCAACGTGCTGTTGATTAACGTGGCAGAGATACCACGATTGGAGAGCGAATCCACCTGGTCCTTCATCAATGCGATGAGCGGCGAAACCACGATTGTCAATCCCGGCCGTACCAAACTGGGCAATTGGTAGCAAAGGCTTTTGCCGCCACCGGTAGGCATGACGCACAAACAATCATGGCCGGCGATGATGTGGCTGATGACTTCCAGTTGGCCTTTACGAAAGTCCTCAAGGCCAAAGCGATTCAAGGCCGCATGCAAATCGATCTGCTCAAGAGCGGCCATAAAATCTGCAGTCCTCTCGTACTAAATGTTAGATTCGATGAGCGGAAAGTTGGTTGGAAATCTCGAACGCAATTTCCAACGCTTGCTCGTAATTCAGCCGTGGGTCTAGTTGCGTTTGGTAAGCGGATTCCAAGTCTGACTCGGTCAGTCCCCGTGAACCACCAATGCACTCTGTCACGTTTTCTCCTGTCAGTTCCAAATGGGCACCGCCCAACATAGAGCCGCAAGCACGATGAATTGCAAAGGACAAGCGAAGTTCATCAACGATATCATCAAAACGACGCGTTTTGCGCCCATGTGCTGTGGACACAGTATTGCCGTGCATCGGATCGCAAACCCACAACACCTGTCGATTCTCTCGTCGAATGGCATCGATCATCTGTGGCAGCGTTGACTCTACTTTTGCGCGTCCCATGCGATGAATGAGCGTCAAACGTCCCGGTTTGTTGTCCGGATTCAGCCGTTTCGTCATTTCGATCAACTCATCGTTTTGCATAGATGGTCCTATTTTGATCGCAACTGGATTGCGTAGGCCGCGAAAATATTCGACGTGAGCGCCATTGATAGATCGTGTGCGCTCGCCGATCCAAGGCAAATGTGTGCCAAGATTGTAGTAGCCGATTCCGCGTACGCTTGGACGTGTCAAGGCGGTTTCGTAGTCGAGGTGCAACGCTTCATGCGAGGTAAAGAAATCGACACGCTTGAGATCGGAGCTGCGGTCTGGAAGAATCGTTTCTACAAAGCGAATTGCATTGCCGAGCGATTTCACCAATTCCCTGTAGCGATGCGCCACCTCCCCTTTGGCTTCATCTACGAAGAGCAAATTCCAGTTCTCAGGATGATGCAGATCTGCGAAACCACCTTCGCTCAGCGCGCGAATGAAATTAAGAGTCAATGCCGATCGTTCGTATCCTCGCAAAAGCAATTCAGGATTGGCTCGGCGAGCTTCCACTGTGAATTCAAATTGATTGACTAAATCGCCACGGTAACAAGGCAGCGATACGCCGTTTTGTGTTTCGGTATCACTCGAACGAGGCTTGGCATATTGACCCGCCATTCGGCCCACTCGCAAGATGCGTTTCCGAGATCCGAACACGATAGCCAAGCTCATTTGCAACAGCAGCTTTAGCTTGCTCGCAATTGGCTCGGTCTTACATTGGTCGAAAGTCTCAGCGCAATCGCCACCCTGTAGCAACCACGCTTCGCCACGTTGAGCCGCTGCGATTCCGTCGTGCAGGTGATCCACCTCCCAGCTCGTGACCAACGGCGGCATGACGCTAATTTGGTTCAGTACATTCGAAAGTGCACTCAAATCAGAATATACTGGTTGCTGTGAGACCGGAAATGACTTCCAAGAGGACGGAGACCAAGATGGAGACATAGACAAATTTAGAGATGTTATAGGGGGACAGGAACGGTATTTGGCAAATTGCACACAGCCGCTCGCCATCGCAATAGAATACGCGCGTTCTTTCGAAATTCAGAGTGCAATTTGAGCGATAAGCTCAGAATCGTTAACGAATCAGCGAAAACCTAGGAATCTGACACGTAGTAGCTTGGCAAAACGAAGGAATTCCCATTCTACAATTGTTCCGATGCCGTTCTAATCGCTATTCCCGTCCACCGAATCGTTCTAGGGAACTATTGTCTATCCAAGGAGAATCATGCGACTCTTTCTCGCACCGCATCGATGCCCAGGCTGCGAGATTCGCAAGCCACTTTGCTTCTGTTCATTGATTCCGGAGATTGCTCTAGAGACGCGTGTCATCATCCTCATGCATACGTCCGAAGAAGTGCTGACAACCAACACTGCGAGGCTGGCCAGGAAAGCATTGACGAACAGCGAAGTCCGCATCCATGGTCGTAGGGATGAACGAATGTCATTCGACGGTCTGATCCAGCCAGGACGAACATCGTTGCTGCTCTATCCCAGTCCCATCGCGGTCGAACTCACGCCTGAATATTCGTCGCGATTCGGACATCCGATCAACTTGATCGTTCCCGATGCGAACTGGAGGCAAACAACAAAATTTGTGCGTCACGAACCTTCGTTAAGTGGTATTCCGCACGTCAAGCTTCCTCATGGAACTCCTTCCGTTTATAGATTACGAACGCAACGCAACGTTCAACATCTTTGCACCTTGGAAGCCATTGCGCGTGCTATCGGGATACTTGAATCAACCGCCGCGCAGACAAGCCTTGAAACACTTTTGCAGGTGCTTGTGGAGCG
>JAYVBW010000115.1:0-3855 GCA_043750255.1 Pirellula sp. | reverse complement strand
CTATCGGAGGAAATAACGTTTTCCGGCTTCTTGCTTTCGTCCAGAGCCGATTGAGCTCGATCTAGCAGCAAGTCTCCCAACTTGGTTTGCGTTTCACTGCGCCGCGAATGGGTTGGAGCCGCAGCTAAAAATTCTCTGTAACCCTTTTCGATCGCAGCGATTCGCTCGTCGCGTTGTTGCTGTGTTTTGACGTTTCGGAGCGACTCCTGCATTAAAATGACTCGCTCAAGCGGCAGGTCCATTTTCATACTTGTGGGCAAACGGTTCTTGGCTGCACTAATCTCCAAATACTTGAGCCCCTGTTCGTAATAGCCTTCCTCTCGCAATCGATTGAGAAAGCGTCTCGCAGGCTCATCAGCAAAGGCGTGTGGCGACTGTGTGAACAAGGTCAGAGCAGCCAAGACGGCTAGGGCGAAATGCAAGACCTGAGCCGCAGGCGTTAGCCGCGATGGCTCCCATTTCCAATCCATCGCGGCTAGCGCCTGCGGCTCAGGTAAAAGCATTTGCTCAAGTGAATATGGGTCAGCATTTGACGATGGCATGAGAGATACCCTGATTAGCAATCGGTTTGCCTCCGCCCATGCGTATAGGCAGCAGAACAAGACGAGGTCGATCACTAAGATTATAGCCCATAATCATCAAAGGATAGCCATTCAGTTAGGAATCCCATTCACCTTGGATCGGAAATTCGTGAAGAGAATTCTCTCGCGGCAAGGGAGATGACGGATCAGCGGTCTCGGGAGAGCTACCCCAGCGGTAGGCAGGTTCAAGGTTTTGGTTCGTTTCCAACTCTGCGCTGCTGTTTGCAAGGTTATCCAGTTCATCCTCTACAGCCGCTTGTCGAAAGACGGCGTTAACATTGTCGAGTTCCATGATGCCATTTATCAAATCGGATGCGTCATTGAGAAACGGGGTTTCGGCGGCATCAACCATCGCAATGGGAGCAATATTACTGGAGTTTAGGCGATAGCATTCGATTACTTTGCCGACAACGTCCGTTAATCGCAAACCAAAGCTGGCCGCGACTTTACTGCAGTCGTCATACTCCGGCGAGAAGTCGATATCGCCCGAAGGGAGTTTTGAAACTTTGCCAGCGACAATACCCCACGGTGTTCGCACGTCGACAGCAGCTCTCGGCAGTACCGTACGCGCTTGCGTTCGATAGCGAATCCCGAGAGTCCCCGTCTGTTGAAACAGAATGGATTCCATGGCCTGTCGGTCACGAGGTTTAGCAATCACGGTTATCAAGGTCCCGGGCCGGTTCTTTTTCATTTGGATCGGGACAGTAAAGACGTCCAGTGCACCTGCCTTCCATAGTCGCTCGATTGCAAATCCGATCTGCTCTCCGGTTACGTCATCCAGATTAGACTCCATGACCAAGATCGAATCGTCACGCCGCGACTTGGGTTTCAGGGCATTTCCGATCAATATCCTAAGTAAGTTTGGCCGATCAGGCATGTCCTTGTTGCCAGCTCCATAACCGATGCGTCCAACTTGCATCGGCGGCATAGGCCCAAACTCCGTAGCTAGTTCAGTTACGATCGCAGCACCTGTTGGCGTCGTCATTTCCATAGAGATCTGCGTCGGAGCAATCGGAACTCCAAGGAGCAATTCTGCGGTCGCAGGTGCGGGAACACTGACTAGTCCGTGAGCAATACGGACTTGCCCCGTTCCGGTCGGGACGGACGAAGCGTAGGCTCGTTCGATTTGCATCGAATCCCAAGCGACCGAAACCCCTACGATGTCAATAATGGAATCGATAGCACCTACCTCGTGAAACTGTACTCGATCGATGGTCGTACCATGTACTTTTGCTTCAGCCCGAGCAATTCTTTCAAAGAGCCGCATCGCCAAGTCCTTGGCTCCCGAAGAAATCCTCGCCCTTCGCAGTAAGGACAGGATATCCCGCAAAACCCTATGAGCATGCTCCGGCGGATGGTCGATCGTAATCAGTTTGCCCCGAAAACCACGCCTAGCGGTATTGGCGACCGAAATTCGTACGTCTCCCAAATTCATAGAATCGATTGCGGTTTGCACAACGGACAATTCGGCACCTGCATCAATGAGTGCGCCCAAGGTCATGTCGCCGCTAATACCGCTAAAGCAATCAAAATATGCAATCTGCATGGTGTAGCTCGTGTTATTGTTTCAATTTTCGCATTGCCGTCCGTCGAATATTTCAGCTTTTTTGGCGTTGCCACGGCGACGGGCACGGATATACTACGCGATTCCCGAAACCTACAAGATAGTCGAAAACACGTTGAAGATCATGCAAGGCAATTCCACCGGTAAAACGGTCGCGATTTAGCCTGAACAGATCGAAACCGGCCGAATGGTTGGCAACGGTCCGTTTTGGGGTTCATTTGCCTTGATACTTGGAGTTAGCTGAAATGAAAGTAGTTTCGTCCATTGGGGCGCTAAAATATCGCCATCCCGACTGCCAAGTGGTTCGCCGCCGCGGTCGTATCTATGTTATTTGCAAAAGCAATCCACGATACAAAGTTCGCCAAGGAATCGCTAAAAGCAAACGTCGTAAGCGTTAATCGATCCGATCCTACAACAGCCATCGGTTTGTTGCTATGAAATTGAGAATCGGAGTTATCGGGCAAGGTCGCGATTGGCAGTCGCGGTATCTACCTACTCTCCGATCTATGCGTGATCGCTTTCAAGTCGTCGGTGTCTACAACAGCGTTTCTGTGCTCGCCGACGCAGCTGCCCGCGAACTCGATGCCGAAAGATTTGATAGTTTCCGAGGCATTGTAGAGAGTCCAGCCCTCGATGCGGTTCTCGTGCTCGAGGACGATTGGTATCAACTCATGCCTCTGTTAGCGGCCTGCGATTATGGCAAAGGTGTCTTTTGCGGGGCTGAGCTGAATCTAGATTTCGGGACGGCGAACCACATTCGCGACAGGATTCAATCGTCGGGAATTGC
Organism: Pirellula sp.; assembly: GCA_043750255.1. Classification (GTDB taxonomy): domain Bacteria; phylum Planctomycetota; class Planctomycetia; order Pirellulales; family Pirellulaceae; genus JBKCUI01. The sequence goes on along the minus strand of JAYVBW010000115.1, from coordinate 923 downwards.
GTTCATGACCGAATTCCCCAGACGCTTTGCTCCGGCGACGTTGAGACTCAAGGAGTTGATCGCTACTCGACTCGGTAGACCACGCTTATTGTTTTGCCATCGGCGACTAGCTTGCGAAAACAAAGAGGTTCGAAACGTTCGTTCGCTCGATGCGCGTTCACAAAGAGAGCTCATTGAATTAGTTGATTGGTGTAACTATATTGTCGCGGACGCCCCAAGCTGGGTCCAGGCGATTCGACATTGCACGCCTCAATCTACCCAAAGTGCCGATTACCAAGTATTGAGTCTGGGATTTGGCTCGCCCGAAACCGACCCCAAAGGCATCTTGGCTCAAATAAGTTGTGGTGCATATATTCCCGAGGTGTGGCATGAAGCCATCGCGTATCGACCACCTGCCGCGATCCAAGTATGTTGCGAAAAGGGAGTGGCTTTTGTGGATTTGCCCAGCACGTTGGTTTGGTTCGACGCAGCGGGGCGACATCAAGAAACACTGGATACGGAGCTACCGGTTGGTCAGCAGATGTTAGCTCAGTTTCATCGAGCGATTACGGCTCTGGTTCGGAAAGCCAACGACCTCGAGGACACGTGCCGTGCGTTGCGTATTCTGGATTTGGCGAAAAAGAGCACTGAGACACAATGTCGAGTTGCAATAGGTTAGCTCCTATTTTTCCTGCACTACTGTGGCAAAACCGCATGGACTTTAAGAACGACGTTCGGCTGCGAAGCTTCGTTCGCAACCAATCTTCCAAATATTAAGCATGTTTTTGGAAGCGTTGCCGCGCTGGCTCGCCAAGCACCTGGCATGATTTCAATGGGGATTTCTGCCTTGCCCATGGACCATGTTTCAATGAGATTCCATGAATCATTGGGAGTGGGTTTATTTTCCTCTCCAATCTTTACCACTGTCGCAATAAAATCACCGT
>JAYVBW010000114.1:0-4909 GCA_043750255.1 Pirellula sp. | reverse complement strand
TAAGTTGTTAGTCCGTGACCGGGAAACGATTCAAGAGGCTGTACGCCGTTTTCGCAAACTGGTTGAACGAAGCGGGCTAAAAAAAGAAATGCGTCGCCGTGAATTCTACGAAAAGCCTAGTGAAATTAAGCGACGAAGCCGTCAACGAGCCGAAAGGCGCTCACGGCGCATGCGTTTGTTGGGCATTTAAATGTCCTAATCGCGTCCTATCGAACAAAATGGGCGAATAGCTCAATTGGTTAGAGCACCACGTTTACACCGTGGGGGTTGGGGGTTCGAGTCCCTCTTCGCCTACTCTTATGGTTAAGCCGTAACGAGTCATAAGCTGACAAAGTGAGTCAAAACCCTGCGTGAGGCGGTGCCGGTATTCCGGGCGTGCTTAGGGCTTAGAATGAACGGTCAAGGGGACCTTCAGGATGAGGGCAAAGAGCGAGAAGCAGGAGTCGGATGTACGACGTCAGGTTCTCCCTCGCCAATGTCGAGACCAAGCCTTTTGTGATCGCCTGGATTCAGGCCGCAGCTTGCTGACAGACGATGGATCCGATCAGTGACATTGAGGACTTCCTGCTTTTGATCCAACGGCTATTGACCGGAGTCGAGGATTTCTGCGATACCCCCAATTTCAGAATGGACTTTTGGACTGTCTCACCGATTCTTGGTACGGATGTCGCACACTCGATGAAAAACTTCTGGAAGGCAATTCGCGATTCGCTCCATCATGCGCCCGCAATTGTCCTGGCTACTCTTTGCTCTGTTGGAATCGCCTTCATTTGGAGTTCCAATATTACCGCTCTCTATCCGGTCATCGATATGACTCTTAAGGGGGAATCGGTACAAAGTTGGTTGGAACAAAAAATCGAAAGCTCTCAAGCAAAAATTCAATCTTTACAAGATGGTCGTGATCGAACACTCGCGGCGGACCCCAATGCCCTTACGGTGTCACTCGACAAAGCCATCCGGGGCGAAGAAAAATTAAGAGATTGGAACGAAACGGGTCTCGCTTGGGCAAATACCTGCCTGCCCCGCGATCCGTTTCAAACTATATGCTGCATCATGGGCGTGCTGGTCGTCAGCACCTTGGTCAAACATATGCTCATGCTGGCCAACGATCTGCTTATTGGACACGTCTCTACCAGTATCGTCCGCAGATTGCGCACGAGAGTTTTCGATGCTGCACTCAACATGGACAAAAAGACTTACCAGAACTTTGGTACCAGCGGAATGTTAGCCGCGATCACTTCGGCCGCCGATGGCTTGGCCTCAGGACTCATGGCACTCTTCGGCGCTGCCGTCCGCGAACCTCTTCGTGTTGTCGCGTGCCTCGCTGCAGCCTTTTACATCTGCCCCCGACTGCTTATGCTGTCGGTCGTTCTCGCTCCTTTGTTAATCGTCGTCGTACTCTACTTCAATCGCAAGATACGATCCATCGCATCGACCATCCTAGGTCGCAACGCGGGCTTTCACGAAGTTCTGCTTGAAGCCCTTAGCAACGTATTCACCGTCCAAGCATTCACTATGGAAAAACATGAAAACGAGCGCTTTCAAGATTGCACCAAGGGTATGCGGAAAGCCAGCATGAAGATGATATTTTACACGGGTCTTAGCAAGCCCTTTACCGAACTAGTAGGTATCGGTATGGTTGCTATTACCGTGTGCGCGGGGGCTTTTCTCGTAGTCAATAAACAAACACACATCGGATTTCTTCGTATCTGCGAGAACCCACTGAGTGTGACCGACCTGCTGATATTCTTTGGTTTATTGATCGGTGCCAGCGATCCACTGCGCAAGTTATCTGGTGTTTCCGTTTCCATATACAGTGGAGCCATGTCCGCAAATTTACTCTATGGTATTCTCCAATCCAAACTCGAATTGGTTCAGCCCGAAAAGCCTGTACCCCTTAATGGTCGTCATGAAAACATTTCAGTACGCGCTGTTAGTTTCCATTACCATCAAGCACACCCAGTCCTCAATGACGTTGATCTGGAAATTCCATTCGGAAAGACTATCGTCGTTCTAGGGCCCAACGGTTGCGGCAAGTCGACGCTAATTCAACTGCTCGGTCGGTACTACGATCCAACGTCCGGTAGCATTCAAATGGATGGCGTCGATCTTCGCAACATCGCCACGCAGGATATCCGTCGCAAAATCGCTTTAGTCAGTCAAAGTACGGAACTCTTCAATCGATCGGTACTTGAGAATATTCAATACGGCAGTCCCGCGAGCACGCGTGAGGAAGCTATCGAAGCGGCCAAGCTTGCCCATGCACATCAGTTTGTAACGGACTCGCTAAGTGAAGGATACGAAACGATCGTTGGGCAATCTGGCCAGCGGCTCAGTGGCGGGCAACGCCAACGTATCGCTTTAGCCAGAGCCATCCTGCGCAAACCGGAGATTCTCATTTTGGATGAATCGACTAGTCAAATCGATATGGCCAGCGAAATCCAAATCCGCGAAACCCTGCAATCGATGAAGGGCCAACTGACCATTATCATCATCACTCACCGCGAAGCACTCATCGCTCTGGCTGACGACGTGTACCATATGAAGGATGGGTATTTGAGTGCAGCGTCGCCTAATGTCCAAGTGACTGCCGCGTAAATAGGACTCATTGCAAACCAAGCTTCAAAAAAGTCTCGACGTTTCTAGCACAAAGCCAGGCAAAACTTCTTCACCAGAGACCGCTATCGGATTCTCCAAAATAATCTCTTTGGCACCTAGCCAGTACACGAGTACTTGTTTGGCTTGTGGGTCGATTAGCCAACCTAGCCGTACGCCATTGTCGACGTACTCCTGCATTTTTTGTTTCAATGGCGCCAAACGATCTCGCCTGAGGGATCTTGTTCTACGTTTAAGTCCGGGTTTTCCAACACAAACTCCATAAAGCGAGCTCGCATCTCGTCGACGGTCGAAGCAATGCGAATGCGCAGAGAATTGTCCTGCGTGAAGCCCACGGAAAACGTCAAAGAATCGTTAATTGTCTGGATTGCTGCTGGCATAATTCAGTCGATCAATTTGTTCTGCACGCCTATCATCTAAGCGGTATTGTAACTTGCGGCTTGTGTGAAGCAATTCGAGCGTGTTGTTGCAATTCCAGGTTGTGCCACTAGAAATTATGGAATTTTCAGGCTAAAAACCTGGACTTGGGGGATGCCTACTGCATACGATACGTCCGTGCAAGCGAGAGGGAAACTCGGGACAAATCAAGTAATCTAGACATCGCGTCGAATCGGAAATTCATTTCTCCTACTTGATTTTTCACCGCAATGAATACTGCACAAAACCCTGGACCTGGGATTTGGGGGGCTGAGATTTGGACGCTACTTTTCACTCCAACTTTTCAGGCTGTTCTTGGTGTTCTGATTTTGTTGGCTGTGTGTTGGTTTGCAATTTATGTGATGGCAAGGTTGCGCGATTCCAACACCCAGGACGTCCCGCTGCATGACTTGGTACAAAAGAATTTCGAAGAAATGCGGAGTGGGGGTGACATAAGCGACGTGGAATTCCGAAAGATTACATCGTTGTTAGCAGAGAAGCCTCGTCGGCCCTCTTTACCAATGGCGAATCCAATTAGCGGCACGAACGGCGAAGATAGCGACGAAAAAAGTCGCTGATTCTATCGTGCGAGTGTGCTAGACTTACTTAAAATGAACCCGATCGGTCTGGGAGGCCGGACTCGCAAGGTTTACTACAACCTTGCAAAACAAGTACAAAACCAATCGGCTCGAAACTGTGGACAAGGATGCCCGGTTCGATTCAAACTCTTTGACTCTCCGGTCAAAGAATTGAAACAACCAATCGAGCTTCCACATAAAACATGTCCAATCGTCAGCCACGACAGACTTCGGAGAACTTTCTCTGATCGCTATGAGTGTGGCCAATTAGTTTAGGAGTCGAAAATGCCCTCGAGTAAGGATGTCATGGCTAGTCGTCGCAATAGCGGCGGCGGCAGCAGCAGCGGTAGTACCACCAAAAAGAACGCTTTCTGTTCGTTCTGCCGCAAAAGCTACCGCGATGTAGGTCCTCTCGTCGAGGGACCAGGGGACGTCTACATTTGCGGCGAGTGCATTGAACTTTGCCAGTCCATTTTGGACCAAGAGCAACGTCGCCGTCCGTCGTCCAAGAAATTGTTTAGCGAAACGCCGACGCCGCGGGACATCGTTGAACATCTTGACCAATACGTAATCGGCCAAGTCCCGACCAAACGTGCGTTGGCAGTCGCCGTCCACAACCACTACAAACGTTTGACGGCGGGTTGGAACGGTTCGGACATCGAAATAGAGAAATCAAATATTTTGCTCGTCGGTCCAACGGGAAGTGGAAAAACGTTGATGGCGCGGACTCTGGCGAAAATGCTGAATGTTCCGTTTGCGATAGGTGATGCGACGACGTTAACCGAGGCAGGCTACGTTGGCGAGGACGTAGAGAACTTGCTGCTGAAATTGCTGCATGCAGCGGATTTTGATATCGAAGCTGCTCAGCGAGGAATTCTCTACATCGACGAAATCGATAAGATAGGAAAGACCAGCCAAAACGTTTCGATAACTCGGGACGTTTCCGGCGAAGGTGTTCAGCAAGCGCTTCTAAAGATGTTGGAGGGTACCGTTGCAAACGTGCCGCCTCAAGGTGGCCGCAAGCACCCTGAGCAGCAATATATTCAGCTCGACACGACCAACATTCTTTTCATCTGTGGTGGAACGTTTGTGGGCATCGACGACATTATTCGCAAGCGACTCGGCAAGAAGTCACTCGGTTTTGGACCTGGTTCGAGTGTTCGAGAAGAAGGCGACGTTGCCTCCCTGCTCGCACAGGTGCAATCAGATGACATTCTGGAATTTGGTATGATTCCGGAATTGGTGGGTCGATTGCCAGTGGTCACTTCGCTGCTTCCGCTGGATGTGGCAGGTTTGAT
>JAYVBW010000113.1:0-5694 GCA_043750255.1 Pirellula sp. | reverse complement strand
CTGCAGAGCGTCGCGACCAGTTGCGAGACATGTTTTGTCACTTAGATGACGCACAAATTCATGAGCCGCTGCCATCGGTCTCTGCATTGTGCGATGAGGGGGCAGCCAACCATATGCGGCTCTGCAGTCGAGACGGACAAAAAGCGATCCACGTTTTTGTTTACGGGCCATCCAACGAACTGCATTCAACAAGGTTTATCTCCCGGCAGTCGGAACTAGCAGCACGACGAATTGCAGGTCTACTGCAACTGCGAGATGAAGACTGCGTCTTCGTTCAACAGTCGGCTCGAGCGATCGATGCTGGGGTGTTTCACAACGATGTCATTGCAATGAGCAACGGCAACATGATGATCTATCATGAACACGCATTTGAGAACAGCGACCATGTTGTCGAGACGATTCTGCAGCGGTTCAATGCGAAAACCGGCGAGGCGTTCGCTGGAATAAGGGTTTCCGAAAGCGAACTGTCGCTCGAGGAGTCGGTTCGAACTTACCTTTTCAATAGCCAGTTATTGTCAGTCGATTCGGGAGCGATGGAAATGATTAGTCCATCGCATTGCAGCGAGTCGCCAGCGGTTGTGGCATTGATTCAGCAATGGTTGCAAGATGAAAACAATCCGATTCAAAGGGTTCGCTATTTGTCGCTCGATCAAAGCATGAAAAACGGTGGCGGTCCGGCATGTTTACGGTTACGAGCGATGTTGTCCATCGACCAATTGTCGTTGTTGGGTGATCGTTTCAGGGTGACGGAGACACGAATGGCTCGACTCAGATCCGAGGTAATACAGAGGTATCCAGCCACTCTAAGTTTGAGCGATCTCGCCCGTTTGGATTTCGCTCTGCAGGCAATCGCGGCAGCTAAGGTGCTTGCAGCGTTGATGTGATTTCTATACGCAGCACCAAGAATTGACGACGAATGCACAGACGCATCCAGATTTACCTATGCTAATCGGAATTAATTATTCTGTATTTTTTGAGGAATTATCTAAATTAGAGCGATAGGCTCTTTAGCCGTCTTTTCGATCGAATTGCGGAGTTTTTTTACCACAACTTCATCGAATCAGGTCTTGACTCGCGAACCAATAGGACTTCGGGCAAGTTCCGAATGCTTGACTTTGTTTCAAAAATTGTTTTAAATGCATTGGAGCGCATACACACACCCTGTCATCCATTTATCTCCCATGGTGGGTGTCAACCCCGGCAACCTCTTACCCGAACTGGGGGTACGTTAAGTCGACCTTTTGAAATAATCAATGAGGTTTTGCGAAAGGCCTCTTTTGATAGACATGGCATTTTTTTCGTTTCTTGTCCTGTGTTGAAAGGGTTTATGATGTTTAAGAGTTTTCGAATGCGCCGGAGAGGCTTTACTCTGGTCGAACTATTGGTCGTCATCGCGATCATAGGTATCTTGGTTGGTCTGCTATTGCCCGCCGTTCAAGCTGCTCGAGAGGCGGCGAGACGCATGCAATGCACAAACAATCTCAAGCAGCAAGTGCTCGCGATGCACAACTTCCACGACACGTTTCGTCGGTTTCCATCTGCACACCAACATTCTAGAAAGCCCGGGTCTTCCGGTTTGGTGAATGGATACAAAGTAAACCTTGCGCCAGGTGGTTACAGTGCTCCACGAAATTGGCCCACAGAAGGTCCTTACTGGAGTTGGATGACTAGGATTTTGCCGTACGTTGAAGGCTCCACTCTTTACAACTCGTTTGAGTTTGATGTCACTACGTTAAAGGGTTGGCCTTGGGGCCCTGCGGCTGGTGGAACATCTGTGATCAACATGAAATTGATGGCAAAGATCAATCCCACCTTTGTATGCCCCTCGGATGTTCGGGGAGGGCAGGTATCAAAAGATTACGGCGATGGGCTTCAAGCCGCTTTGACATCCTATCTAGGTGTCACTGGTACAAATCAGTTCCAAGAGGCTGGTGGACAAGACGGTCTACTTTTCGTCAACTCAGCCGTCAAGATGGCTGGTATCATAGACGGTACTAGCAACACTTTGGCAATTGGTGAGCGACCACCTTCTTCGAGCCTAGATTATGGGTGGATGTGGGCAGGTTATGGAGATAACCCCGGTTTTGGCGCCGCAGACGTAGTTTTGGGTGTGCACGAGCGATTGGAGCGTCCAACCGCAGCGCCCGATTTCTTCCGCCCTGGGAAGATTCAGGATCCGACCGATCTCCACCGTATGCACTTTTGGAGCGTTCACCCAGGTGGAGCTAATTGGGCTCTGTGCGATGGAAGCGTTCGGTTTATTTCCTACTCCGCCGCTTCGCCACAAGTGCTTCCAATTACAGCGACTTCAAGTAAAAACGTGATCGAAGCGTTGGCGGGTCGAGCTGATGGTCTCATTACTCAAGTTCCCGACTGATTTGGCGGTACTTACCATTATGAACCTGCCCCCAGAATTCGTCTTGGGTGCAGGTTTTTTTGCATAGTTGTTCCAGAGGCAATTGTTTAATATGCAAAAAGGGATCTGTTCGAATTCATGAAAACTCTAAATTGATTGGTCTGTTATGCGTCGGTTTATTTATCTTGCGATTTTGGTCGTTGCATGTGCCACTGGATGCGCCAAGGAGTACGAGCCACCAGCGGAATCGATTCCGGTGATTACGCCTTCGACTCGAGGGGGTGGCGGAGGTGGTGCTGGGGCTGTCCCCGGCGAAAGCACAAAAGAATCGGGTGGCGATAAGGCTGCTGGCGGAAAAAAGGGGGGGGCCGTAGCTCCGTAAGTAGTTGAGATCCAAACTAGACATTTTATTTAAGACAAATCAAAACATTCAACCCGACCTGAGGTTGGATGTTTTTTTGCTCTAATTGACACTAGCCCACGGCATCGTTTTGGAAATGAACCAGCCTTTTTGTAATCGAGCTACACCCTAATGCGAGTATGTTCGAACAGTCCTCAAACGTCGGCCAACACACGAACCCGACGTCATTTTCTCTCCAATAAGTCTCAGTTCCAGTTCAACTTATGCTGAGCAGATTTAGTTGCTTGTGAGTTTTTGAAATTTTTTTCAGGGAGTGCTCAACCTTGGATGACCAGCCGTTTTGCAGCCATTTTGCGTGTATACTGGGGTTTTCTTAACGTGAAATTCCTGAATTTGCTCTTGCACTGACGGCTATACGGTCAATCGAGCCCAGGAAGTTGATTGACATGCGATAGCGAATTGGCTTCAATAGGTCAAGCACACCAAATTACTCGAAGGGCACTGCTGGTATTCCCAACAGCACCTCTAAAAGTGAACGCCCTTACAATGAACGCTTTTCGGATTCTTCAGGAGCCGGAAGGCGGATTTTATGTGGTTTATTTTTATGTTTTTTAGTCCTGTGTTGAAAGGTGTTACGATGTCGAAGCGATCTTTGGTCCGAACGGGAGGTTTCACGCTTGTTGAACTTCTCGTTGTCATTGCGATTATTGGAATTTTGGTTGGCTTGTTGTTGCCAGCCGTACAGGCTGCTCGCGAAGCGGCGAGACGAATGCAGTGTTCGAACAATCTGAAGCAACTCGGGTTGGCTGCTCACAACTTCGAATCAGCTTTAAGACGGTTTCCTCCAGGTTATTTGGGGAATAATCGAATCGGCGCAGCCGGACTTCCTCAACAAAACTGGGGTACGAACTCTGGCGTCGGCCATTTGGTTTTTTTGTTTCCATACATGGAACAAACCCAAATTAATGAATTATTCGCCAGCGGATTGGATTTAAACCCGGACACGGATGGTGTAGGAGTGCCAACTGCATCGGCAATCCGTTACCAAATATGGTGGAATACTGCGAGCGCTTGGACCGGCGGAAATTATCGAGTAGGCTCGTTGCTATGTCCATCCGATAATGCTTTCGGTGGCACTAGATTCACTTGCATTACTTTGCATAGCTGGGCTTCGAGTGGAATCGCAGCCGCTCCTGCCACTTCCCAATGGAACGAAGGCACAAGAGATGCACCATGGCATGCTACGATGGGAAAGACGAACTACCTTGGCGTAGCTGGCCGAAGAGGTAGAACAGGGACTACTTTTATTACACCATCGACAGATCCAGTTCCCGGCGTTACCTACGACACTCTAAAGGGTATTTTTACTCAACGTAGCAAAACGAAGATTGCTGATATCACCGATGGCACTTCTAACACACTCATGTTCTGTGAAATTACCGGCGAATTCGATGATGCTTGCAAAGCAAGCGGTCGTCACACGTCGCTCGCGTATGCCTCTGCAAATGGTGGGATTACACACTGGATGCAATCAGTGCCCACATCAGGCACTCCATGGCAAACAAATGTGAGATGCAAGACTCCGTTCCGTTTTTCCAGTATGCATTCTGGAGATGTTATTAATTCGAGTCTTGCAGACGGTTCTGTTCGTTCCTTTTCAGTTTCAACTGACTACAGAATTTGGCTATTAATGGGTAGTATGGCAGATGGTATTGTTAGTTTAGTTCCCGAATAGTTATGAAGGTTGATCAACATGCGAAAATTGTTTTTGCTGATATTGTTGGCTAGTGGAAGTTTTCTAAGCCAGGGGTGTGGTTCAGATACCAAAACTTCGAAACCGGAAGTAATTCCTGCAAGTCCAGCGGGTAACGATGCCAAAATGGAAAGCGGAAAAAATGGCGGAGGCGTGAAGGCAGGTTCGTCAACCGCAGTTGGCTCAACCAATTAGGTTTGGCAAAGCGATAAGGTTTAAAGGGTGCTCGAAAGGGCACCGTTTATTTTTAAGCGAGAAGTTTTCTTGGTAAGGGGAGTTTTATGTCCGATTTGCATACGGGCGGATCGATTAGACGACCTGTAAAGTTCCTCGCAATTGCGATAGGTCTTGCGGCAATTGTATTCGCAGCTAGTTTTGCATCGATCTTTTTAAAAGAGTTTTTGGAACAATCTGCTGCTTCAAAAAAGGCGACGGCCCCGAAATTGGGTAGCGCGCGACCTGGAATGCCAGCCGTTCAAGTCGTGGTTCCAGAACCTGCAGATACGGAAACAGGTGAAAAGACAAAAGCAGAGTCTTCGGGTAAAAATGAACCATAGCAAAGTGGGAATATGTTTCTGTTTGGTAATGGACTTTCGTTCGCGATAACTTGCCTGCTGATCTCAGCTTCATATTGTTGCCCACATCAATACCTATTTGCCGGCGTGGTGAACTAAGTGGGCAATCTCGGGGACGATCAGTTTTTCCATGGCCAAACGTACTCCTGCGGGAGAACCAGGCATCGTTAGGATTACCTTCTTTCCTACCCGCCCACCGCTCGCTCGGCTTAGCATCGACGCGGATCCAATTTCTGCGAACGAAAGCATGCGAAAAAGTTCGCCATAGCCCGGAATGAATGCATGGTAAAGCGGTTCAATTGCCTCTGGAGTGCAGTCGCGTGCTGCCAAACCCGTTCCGCCTGTGACTAATAGTGCTTCACATCCGTCGTCTTCGATCATCTCTTTGGCCGCCTTGCGGATTGAATGAGTCTCGTCGACCACGATCGCGCGATGCAATACTCGATTTCCAGACGCTTTCATGAGTTCGGCAATCAGTTGCCCGCCCAAATCGTTTTCCGAGGTGCGAGTGTCACTTACCGTAAGTATCGATACGGTTATTGGTTTGGCAGCTTGGCGGCGATGTTCTTGCGTTGATTCGGATGCCATGGCGAGGTTTTCGTTCTAGAGCTTTTTCACGGCTAAAAATGGGGAGTGTTTGTGAGCGGAT
>JAYVBW010000112.1:0-6126 GCA_043750255.1 Pirellula sp. | reverse complement strand
CTTCGAACCAAATGGACTAACGGCATTCTCCGGACGGGGGCGGCTCAATTCGAGCAACTTCATCAATAGTATTATGAGAATGGCACCGAGGATTACGAGGAGTGGCAAACCACCAGCAACTGCGGTTTCCAAAATAAAATTGTGAGGATCCGCTGGCGATTCGGACGCCGTAATCACCTTGACTCGGTTGTAGTTTTGTTGAAAGTTGGCAACTCCATACCCTATCCATGGTTCCGCTTGAATCAGCGCAACTGCCCCTCGCCAATAGTCAAACCGGTAGGACAATGACTTCCCCGATTCTGCAATGATCATTGGATCACGGACCAAAATTCCACCCAAAACGACCAGGCACAAAGTCGCGACCACGGCCAGGGAATGACGAAATCGTTTTGCAAAATCCCAACCGCTTCTTCTAAGCGTTGGATGAAAAAAACAAGCAGCGAACAAGCAAAAGATTGTCGACAACCAAGCTGAGCGACTCTTGGTCAATAACAACGTGACTAAGAAGCTACCAATCAAGCCTGCTCCCAAAAACAATGACAGCCATTTATCCTTCCGCACTGTCTGTTTAACCTTTCGCACACTGGAGGCATCGGAGTTCAAAGCCGCCTGACTGCCAAGTAATATAACCAGGAACACCAACCAAACTGCCATCAAACCTGCCAGGGAATTTGTTAATGCAAACGGGCCCGTAGGCTCCAAACTCTCCAGGCGATTCGCTAACTGCATGGCCTCAGAAGAACCCGCAACAGCTCCCATTTCCCCAAGCAAGGAATCGGGATCGGATGCAAACCGCGCACGAAACGCAGGCATGCTTATGAAGTACTGATAACTGACGTACGCCACCGTCCCCGCTGCACAGCCCAACATCAATGCGATCAGCGACGCAGCAATTCGAAGTCGCGTGCATAGTTTTACAATGGAAAGAGTCAAAATCCCCTCGGCTATCCACTGCCAACATCCGTTGTATGCAAATCGGGCGTTTCCTCGGCCAGGCACGAAAGTAGTGCAAAGCCAAAGCCAAATTCCAAAAATGGCGAATGCCACACCTAACCATCGGCTCTGCTTCCCCGTGCCTTGCTCGCACGGTGCAACCACAGAATCGATAGCTACAAGAAATCCAATTCCCATCGTCAATAATATGAATGAGAGGGAACTACCCAGCGAGACACTGGTCGCATCGCAGGGGTTTATTTGTGAGGTCACAAGACAAACTGCCAACAAGAAACATGCCAACTGTGACGGCAATCGGTATACCCAATTATTACATGGCTCGCGAGTCAGATTCAATTCATTTCTCATTTGGCTTTCGGCTACGAAATACCCGAATTGCTCGGACCGGTAAGGCTTTCTAAGACACCCACTAGCGCCAGCATGCATAACACGATCGACAAAACGATCACGGCACCCCAAATATCGGTTCTAGGCAATAGCAACGCTCCAAGTGAGCAAGTGACAGTCGCAAGATAAATAGTGATCACCGCCTGCTTCTTAGTCATGCCGAGGTCGACCAATCGATGTGAAAAATGTCGCTTATCCGCTTGAAATGGACTGCGGCCCTCGCGAATTCGGATCCAAATAACACTCACCATGTCGTAAAGCGGGATCGCAAGAACACACAAGGGCGCAAACACAGCATGTGGGGTTGCACCCTTGGCACCCGTATAAGTCGACAACAGGGACGCAATAGCAATCCAGTAGCCAACGAAATAACTTCCCGCATCTCCCATAAAAATCGTTGCCGGCGGCCAATTGTGCTTGAGAAAACCTAGCAAAGCACCGACCAAAACTAAAAGCATGGCAGCAACAAACAACTGTGGCTGTCCTCGCGAGGGCTCCGGAGTGACTATCAGCATCAGTGCCAGCATCGCGCCAATAATTGCAGCCACGCCACCGCTCAATGCGTCCATGTTGTCCAACATGTTGAACGAATTGATGAGCATCACAATCCAGATAACGCTCAATATGGATGTTAACCAAGGTATGCCAATAAACGCCGTGAGCTGCAGATTTTGCCAATAGACTACAGTTGCTGCCACGATGAACTCAATCGCCAATCTAGGTTTCCAAGGCAATGAAAAACGATCATCGAGCAAGCCTAGTATCGTCAGGATGGTGCCTCCTCCTAGAAGCACCCAGATTTGAACGGCCTTTGACGCCAAACCGGGTAAATGCTCCTGCAATCGAGTAGGCAGCCACCCCTGCCCCGGCGGTTCATCCAATCCGAAGGGTTGATTGAAGTGGAGGAAAAACAATCCCATCGTACCTATCAAGAAGGTCCCGGTTACTCCAAGCCAGATGCCAAGTCCACCTCCCAGTGGAACCGGTACAGTGTGTATTTTTCTCGCATTCGGATTGTCAAGCAGTCCCAGGGATCGCGCGTAACGCTTAATAAACCCAACTGCAAACACGGAAATCAGAAAGGCAGGGAGTACCGTTACCAGCAACATCCCACCGATTTGGAACCAAATAGAACCGGTTGGACTGCTATCCATGGATTCCCATGATTCGATAATAAGCCACGTGGGGTTTCATTCTTGTTCAGAGTCCATAACCTTAAATGGGGAAACCTCGCGATTTCGCAAAGTCGACGCTACGCTTTTGGCCAGATGTTTGCGGCCTTCGTGAAAGAATACTCGAAAGTCATCGCGTTGGTAGTCAGGATAAGTCCATGGCAACGATCGCCACTGCTGATCGCGAAACGCGAGAGTTACTTCCGCGTATACTCCGTCCCTCAGATAAATACGATGTTCGCGATTCTTAGTCGAAGCCAAAACCAGCTTGGTCATCGACATATAGCCTGGGTCAATGTTGAGTGGTCGCTCAACGTCAAATGCGATGTTCTTGGCCAGTTCGCTTTCCCAAACATGCGACATCAATTTGTGCTTCGACAATTCTGCTGGATCGTACCAATTCGAAAGGATCGCAAACTGCTTTTTTAACTGATCCCCCATCGTGGATCGGTAGTAGTGTGACTCTGTAAATGAAAAAGCTTGACTGACCATTGCAATCGGAGACAACTGCGTAGCAACCCGCTCCCATAGCCATTCGAGAGCTGAGTCGTGCCTACTGAATGCAGCGATTATTTGCAGGCAGGGTGGATGATGTTTTGCAAACCCCATTCCGATGTCGATGCTCCAAGGACTCAACGGAAATAACGAGAAGTAATTTGCATTCCTGGCATTGAATTTGCATCGATTTCCGGACCAAGCCGAGTACTTCCAGAACAAAAAAATGCTAAAACAGGCACAAACATTCCGCGACGAACAACAAAAAACCGTGTTCATTTTTTCAATTAGCTGCTACAAACGGGAGTGATCGTTTGAAACGATTGTACCCAAATTCGGATGCGAAAACCCGTTGTTTACAGCAGGGATGAAAAAATTGCAGAATTCAAGTAGCTCTGCAAGTTATCCTGAGGAATGGTTGGCTATAGTTTTGCAATTCACCCCTTCGATCGCTTTGATTCTAACTAGGATTCGACGTTGCGCCCACGACGCCCTAAACTAACTTCCGATCATTCCGAACAGGAATATGAATTCGATACCCAAAGTGATCTGCGGCTTGGTCGTAATCCAAATTTGAATGGTAAGAAACCTACTAGATCGTCTCCGATCCCTTTCAATATCGTCGTGCCCACACAACGTCGGGAGCGGGCAACAGAAGGGTTGCTAATGGGATGTGCCATCGCCGAGGCTTTGTCGCTCGCTCGGCACGGTATTCATCCCCGGGTTGGACTCAAACTTTTCGGTCGAAATCCACTTCAGTTTCAGTTCCAGCCGGGAAAAGGTGTAACGAGTCATCGCACTCATGTGTTGTTGATGACGTTTCAGTCCATGCTTCAGTCCAAAACAGATCCGAATATTTTTTCTGCGAATCTCAGCAAACGAATCGCCTGGTATCAGCGATCATTTCCAGTTCGGAATACCTGGATCCTATTAAATCGACTTGCAAGCCGAGTCCATCCAAGGCAAATCGATGACTCCATATCTTTCGGTTTAGCTAACGATCCGCTCGTGAGATCGTTGGTAATGAGCATCATGCTGCAAGGCTGCGTGGACTCGGCAACAACTTGGTTTCAGCTTAGTGCAGATATCTCTCATGCAGACCCACGAGTCCTACATGCAAGCATGCTCGTCGGACACGCAGCTCAACTTGCTCAAATGGTAGACCAATCGAGTTTTAACTCTTCTGAAATTCTCAGCCGCTTAATTGCCGTGACGGACGAACCAAAACTCAAATCCATGCTCTTAGGAATAAACGATTCGCTTGCTCAAAACAAAACGCTGGCCGCTTTTGCAATACAACAGGGATGGGAAAATGGTATCCCCTCGGACGTATTCGCATCTTCGATCATCGGTATCTACTCTTGGCTTCGGCATCCGAAACGATACCGCAATTGCGTCGAGCGCACGATCATGCTCGGTGGTGATTGCAGCAGTGCAGCGGTCATTGCGGGATCGCTGTCAGGGATTACTTTGGGTACGAAAGGGATCCCGCCCGATTGGCTGCGTCACGTTTCACTTTCCCCTCATACCGGTCAATGGCGAGAGCAGTTGATTGAAAGGGTCAAGGATTGGCCGCACGGCGCAGAAGACATACATCAAACACGGGCTTTGCCTTCCTTAATCTTGGGTCAACTTGGGAGGAATTTTTCGTTTTCGGCTTTTCAAATGTTGCACGGATTAATCCGGCTGCCTTTGCGATTAACTCAATTTAGCGTTCTCAAACACAAGTCGAAAGCAAAAAAGCAATCCTAATAGGTTATTGGGAAGCCGCGAACAGCTGATCCAGCACACGTTGTGTGGCTACGGAAATATCTCCCCAAAACGGATCGACCTCTCGAGACAGGACGATCTTGTTGAATGTCTCGAACATGTTGATCTCTTGTGCAGGTGCATGACCGCTTGCATATTCGTCTACAATCACTCGACGAGTGTGCTCTTGCATATGAAAGTCACAGCCATTGACGAGAAACGTCGGCTTCTCAATATCGAACGAGACCTCGCAGCCATAATGCGGCAATACAAAGTCAGGCATGAATGCATTTCCTTTGGTGCCGCTAATATGCGCCCACTGCTGGTTCCCGGCAATAAAGGAACAGTAGAAACTACCTGTTGAACCACCTGGAAAAAGGAGCTCTGCGGAAAACTCGGCGGGCACTGTGGTCTCGCTCTTTTCTCCACGCATGCTGGTAAGACACCTCCCGGTTAGTTGCGTTGGAATTTGCCAATGGTTCGCCCATAGTAGAAAGCGAATGCAATACCAACCCAAATCCCCCAGACAACCGAAGGGTTCCAATTGGCTATCCACCCGAATGTTCTTTTGCGAAAAGCTATCGTCACCGAGGAAGGAAAAATGGCAGGCAATACGCCGCATCGCTCCAATCGATTGGCCATCATCTAGATATTGGCGAAGCATAGGTAGTCGCGCGCTATGCATAAACATTACCCCATCCATAAACTGGACGTTATTGTATTTGCAAACAGACAGGATCTCCTCCAAATCCGCAGCGGACAAAGCCGTTGGCTTTTCGGCGAGTACATGCTTACCACTCTCCGCTGCCGCGATAATCCACTCCTTTCTCAAACCGGTCGGAAGTGGAATATAGACCGCGTCAATGTCTTTGCGTGCCAGCAAGACTTCGTATCCCCCCACGGCGTCTGGGACATGGCGCTGTGCTGTGTGAGCTTGGCACTCGCGGATAAAAGACTTTGCCGCTTCGATGCGTCGACTTGCAACGGCAACTAAAGTTCCAGATTTAGTTTGTGCAATTGCACGCCAATTTTTTCTGGCAATTGCGGCGGTTGAAAGTATCCCCCAACGGCATAGAGCGAGGTCTGACATGTCTTTTTTCCTTGCGATTTATAGTAAATTTCGGGTCTATTCCCAGATTGCCAGCCTAGGCGCAGTCAATGCCTGAAGCCCTAACTGCGCAGATTACTTGGTCCGTGTGAACTACTTGTCTTGAAATCCATCTTGACCCCAACTGCGCCCCTTCGATATCCTCCGCTTCGACCACGGCAAGTTCGGTAAAGTCGGCAGACGTGGTTACTGTCACAGGATAGACCGAGCGTGCGAGTTTGGCGACCCGTCGTCAACATTGCAACGAACATTCAGGAAGGA
>JAYVBW010000111.1:0-6220 GCA_043750255.1 Pirellula sp. | reverse complement strand
AAAGCAATATGAACAATGATCGACACGAAAGTTTAGACATCGCGGACTCGTCTGATGGAGGGATTAAGAGACAGCACCGCACTTCGATTGTCGAAATCGAGTGAGACTACGTTGTAACATTTATTTCTGGACAAGAGTGCCAATCGGCAATGTTCGCAGGGAAAAAACTACGAATCGTCCTGTTTGCGTTGCCTTGAGCAACCAACCTCTTTTTCAATACGCGATAAACCCTAGCGGTTAGTCGTCTTCTGCGCCAGTTGTCCCTCATCATGCTAACTTTAGGATCGTGTAAGGACAATTGTCCACACCCTATGCATTTCCATTTTTGTTCGACGTCGTCCATGGCAAACAAGTTCAAACCGATATCCAACCGCCTTGGTGGCCGATCTTCTTAATCAGACCGGCCAATTCTGACCGCCGAACATGGTAGGCGGCGTGCCATAGGTCTTTGGTGCGAATGTGGGCGGCGAAAATCAGCAAGGTGCAGTGGCTTACTCGAGTTTCTAACTAGCTCACCCAGCTCCCTCCATATCCGCCTGGCACCAATGACCTCGTCGGGTATTGCGATCGAGGGAATGCCAAAGGCCTCATGGAACCGAACCTCCCCACTGTACGCGCGATATTCAATCTCACCGGTGCTAGCGGGATTGACAGATATTGAAATGGATCGAACGGTCTGATGAATGGCAATTTTGAGCTTTGCACGATCCGCCAAGTCGAGATTCTTCGATACATCAGCCAGTCTGCTCAAGATGCGAAGCGCTTCTGGTAGCGGTTCCAAATCGCGTCCATTCTTCTCGAGTGAGTCGGCAAGGACCAGCTCGTCTTCTCGCCATTGATCCAATAGCTTTGAAATGGCCATGAAATTCGCTTTGTCTGCCAATGCTAAATTCTCTGTTCCGCGTTCGATCTTGGATCGCAATTGAGCTAGACGCTTTTCTTCACGCGTGAACTTTCCTGCGTCGCCCTGTTTGGCACGTATGAAGGAGCGTTTGCAACCGCTCATCATTTGCCAAAACTTGAAGTCAAAATACTGGAAGAGCTAATGCCAGCAAAATACAAAAAACTACTGAAAAAGTAGACACATGCTACTTGCTTCCAACGAAGACGTCTTCTTGATCTCGACTACTTCTTCGCCACTACCGCAAACAACCCGCGATCAACCTTCTTAAACCGAACATCCTTCCCCTTGCCATTGATCTCGCGAAGTATCGATGCATAGAGCGTCGCTTCCGGCGTCGCGCCACCAGGCGTACTCCACAAGCCTTGCACCTGCATCGCTTCGACCATAGCCAGGCAGTTCATCGGGTCCGTGGATTTGCCGAGGATCTGGATCGCGGCCTCGATCTGGCTTAGCTTCTTGCCAGCAGGCTTCGATTCCTTGGCGGTTGGCTTCGCGACTGTCGCGTTCTTCTTGGTGGGTTTGGTTGTTGTGGCCTTGGTTGCTGGTTTGGCGGTCTTGGAAGCCATGTTTGTGTTCCCTGTTTCGAGGTATTGCGTTTTGCGTTGGCGAAATCGCCAACGTTGGTCACACAGTTACCTCTGACGGGAAACTGCATCCAGCCGCTTCTTGGCAGAATTCGAGAACTTTTTTTGGGCCAAGAAACTCCATCGCTCCGTGCCGCCGTTAAAACGAAAGCGTTCAGTCGAGACCTGCGATTATCCGATCTAGCTTTCGATCCGACAGCTCAGCAAGGCGTCGAAATGCGTCAGGGCGAGCGATCACGCGACGGCGGATTGGCTCTGGGACTTTGCCCGCGAACAGTAGCAACTCCTCCTCGTCGCCACCCAGTTCGAAGGCCAGCAACTGAAGCAATTTCTCCGATGGGCTGTGCCCATCTTCTAACTTATGATTTTCGATCTTTGAAAGATACGTGAAACCAACGTCCACGCGAGAGGCTAGTTCACGGAGCGAGAGCCGCTTTGCTTTTCGTAGCTCTCGCAATCGCTGTCCAAGAGTCATTTCGTTCGCCACTTGTTGGCCGTACCCAAAAACAGTAAATTGTTGCACTAGCTAGTCAACATACACTGGAAAACAACCGTTGCCTAGACACGTGATGAAACGCTGATTTTTTGCACGAAGAAATGCAGGCCGTATGAATCGAGATCAACTGAAGCAAACCGTAAGGCGTTTACGTCGCTCGTTGATCGTTATTTTAACAGCGGTTTCGCTCAACTGAATGAAATGGACAGCCGAGTTGAACCTATTGCGCAACAAGTGATCGAGGTCTTAGACGGTACCCCCGAAATTGTTGCCGAAGCAAAAACGGCCGTCAGTGGTCTTGTGAAAGGCTGGAAGCAGCTTGGTAAATTTCGAAAGGCATACGACAAGTACATCGACGAGCATAGCGATCAGTCCGACGTTGCCCTACACAACAAAGCTCAGCGCAAGCTCGCCGAGTCGTTGGCACCGTTCTTCGATGCGCTTCACACTGAATTGAAACACTTGGACCGCGTGGTTCGCGCGCATCAGAAACACAAGACCGACCAAGCAAAAGCTGACGGCAAGCGATTCAGTGTCGATCGTGACATGAAGGAACTGAAGTCGCGTCTCGAGCGTTTGCATTCCGAAATCCGCAACGCCGAGAGTTATTTCAGTCACGTAGCTTGGTTGCAGGAACGATTCCCCGCGGCCAAGTACGAAGACGTTACCGGGCTCTGCAAATTAGCGAGTCTGGCAGATATAAAAGAGCAGGACTACTCGCTCAACCCAGGCCGGTACGTCGGAGTAGTCATAGAAGAAGATGGCAAGACCGAGGAGGAGTTCATCGAGGGACTCGCTGAAATGCAATCCGCACTTGAAACTCTTGATGCCGAAGCGACCGAGCTCTCATCGGTCATTCGTCATAACGTCAAACAACTCATTGGGGACGAGTAGTTTTGATTAATATCCCCACAATGATTAATTCGAGTGGCAGCCCGATTCATGCGCATTGTTATTGCCCGCATCTGAAGAACGGACGGTGGTTTGCTTTGGATATGGCAATGACCGGAGACGCGCCCAAGGACTTTCTAGGTGTCTACGAATACGGTGCACCAGGATGTAAGCGAGCTCGCCGAAAGTCGTGGCCACGTTACATCGCCAAGGTTGGGCACAAATGGTATCCCAATGAATCAATCACCGAGCATCTCATTACTCGGCTTGGTCAGTCGCTGAAGATGGATATCGCCGACTCTCGGATTGTACACGTGAGAGGACAAGTCAGATTTCTAAGCCGCTACTTTCTGAAAAGTTCCGAATACCTGCTTCACGGCGCAGATGTTTTTGCATCGTACTTGGAAGACCATGACAAAGCGTTTGTTCAAGGGATCGAAGACGAACGCAAATCCCCCGAGTTCTTTGACTACGACTTTGTGGCTGAATCGATCAGGGAAATGCTCCCAGATACCGCGGATGCGATCCTCCAGAAGTTTAACCGAATGCTAGCCTTTGACGCACTCATCGGTAACAACGACCGTCATTTTTTCAATTGGGGTGTTATCTGCGACCAAACAGGACGGCACATTTCCCGTTTTAGCCCTATATTCGATACAGCTAGAGCCCTTTTTTGGAACCACTCTGAAGCAAGTTTGTCTAAACTGGAGGAGAATGGACGGCGTCCCGCCGACCAGATTCGCAAATACTGCCGTGAGTCCTACTCCAAAATTGGAGCTACTGGCCAGGGGCGAGTCAGTCACTTTGCGTTGTTGGCCTCAGTCCTTGACCGAAATCCAGCAACCAAAACCGACTTCGACATTCTGGTCGGTATCGACACCGAACCCGTAGAATTGGTAAAGAACTTGCTCAAAGGAGAATTTGCTCGCTTGATTTCGCCATTGCGGCAGACATGGATCTGCCGATTACTTGAATACCGTACTGAACAGTTTCGACTCACGCTCCAAGGAGAACCGACAAATGCTTGACAAAGTCTTGCGATATCTACGCGGTGTTTCTTCAGGGCGTGGCACTGAAGCGATCGACCGTTCCAACGATGCAGAATTCGTACTCGTCTTGGGTCGGCTTCCGATGCTTGTTCTTAGTCGAAATCCGCAAGGCTGGACAATGCGCTATACCGAAGCATTCAAGAAACAACGCCGAATAGCTCCGCTGGTTCCATTTTCTGATGTGAACAAAGTCTATTCTTCGCCCGAACTATGGCCCTTTTTTTCAGTTCGGATTCCGAGCATCGCCCGACCAGAAGTCCAGCGGACGGTTCGCGAAGAGCATCTCGACTACGACGATGTCGCTGCCATGCTACGACGTTTCGGCCGCAAGAGCGTTGCCGACCCGTTTGAGCTTCGGCCAAACGTAGAAGCGGAACACGCGGTCATTGGCGGTTAGGCGGTCAATGCCTGGGAAATCATCTAACTGTTAACGGGCTGATTCTTACCCGTCCTTGTGGTATAGTTAAGCTTTCAGAATGTATCTGAAGTTCTTTGGCTTAATGCTAGGCGGTCGATGGAAGCGTTCAAACGCGATTGCTTTCTGCCTCATAAACTTCGCGAAGCGGTCACACGACTGAACGATGTCCCCGAGTCTGCCGTCGACGATGCCATCGCACAGCTCACCGCGCGGCGCGGCAACATGTCGATGGTCGCCGCCAACCGCGAGATTGCGGCTCTGATCCGTGAGGGTGCCACTGTTCAGTTCGACGATGCACACGGTCGCAAACAGACCAAACGCGTGAAATTCATCGACTTCGATGCACCGGCGCAAAACACCTTCACCGCGGTTACCCAAATGTGGATTCAAGGGATCGGACCAGCCGGTCGCTTCCGCCGCCCCGATATCCTTTTGTTCGTCAACGGCATCCCGCTGGTCTTCATAGAACTGAAGAACAGCAACGTCAACGTCCAAGACGCCTACACCAAGAACCTGACCGACTACAAAGAAGATATCCCCCAACTCTTTCATGCCAACGCGATCTGCATCCTTTCCAACGCGATCGAAACGCGCGTCGGTAGCTTGACGGCCACGTGGGAGTTCTTCTTCCAATGGCTGCGCACTGACGACGAAAAGGAAAAGATCGACCGCAAGAAGATCGCTGCCGATACGGACAGCCTGCCGCGCGTGATCGACGGCTTGCTCACACCACCGAGACTGCTGGACTACGTCGAAAACTTTACGCTGTTCTACAAAGAGTCGCAAAAGGTCATCGCTCAGAATCACCAGTTCATCGGCGTGAATAATGCGTACGAACGGTTTGAACGTCGCGAGGAAAAGCCGGGGAAGCTCGGTGTGTTCTGGCATACGCAGGGAAGCGGCAAATCCTTCTCGATGATCTTTTACGTCCGCAAAATCTTTCGCAAGGCTCAAGGAAATTTTACGTTCGTCGTCGTGACCGATCGCAAGGATCTCGATGACCAAATCTATCGTAACTTTCTGCACACCGAGACCGTCCGCGATAACGAATGCTGCCAACCCAAAGACAGCGAGCAGATGCGTGCCTTTTTGGCGACCAACAAACGGATGGTCTTTACGCTGATTCAAAAGTTTCGCTACGACAAAGGACGCGAGTACCCGCTGTTGTCACCGCGAGCCGACATCCTCGTGCTGGTCGACGAAGCTCACCGTACCCAGTACGAAGAACTGGCCCAAAACATGCGAGCGGGCTTGAAGAATGCCCAGTTCCTAGCCTTTACCGGTACACCGCTACTAGGCCGAGACCGCAAAACGAATCAATGGTTCGGCGATTATGTTTCCGAATACAACTTTCGCCAAGCGATCGATGACGAATCGACGGTTCCGCTGTTCCATCAAAAGCGAGTGCCCGAGGTCTTGATCCAAAACGACGAGCTGACCGAAGACCTATTAAAAATCTTCGACGAGGAAGAGATCGATGGACTGCAGCAGGAGAAGCTAGAGAATCGTTTTGCCAAGGAAACAGAGGTCAAGCGACGCCCGACGGCTCAGCAAAGTTTCAACCGAATTGTCAAAGATCAAAAGTGCCACACAGTCATCGCTACCAAGCCCGCATCTGCTTCGCGATCTGCTCGCGGCGGATCTGAATGTCTTTATTGGATCGCTCCAGCGCCTTGATCTCCGACCGCAATTCCTCGGCTCGTTTGTTGAACGCTACTGCCTGGCCACGGCACCGATCGATGTCCGACCGAGATATTTCCTTCTCGGCTCTTAGAGCTGCGTTTCGCGCCTTGCGTTCGACTGCCGAAATCTCAGACACCAACTCTCGATTCTTGGCTATGATCTCATTTAACTGATCATTCGTTTGATCCCACTGCT
>JAYVBW010000110.1:0-1782 GCA_043750255.1 Pirellula sp. | reverse complement strand
GGCGGCTGGATCGTTATCACTGCCGGTTGGGGTATCGCGGTCTTTGTTGGTGCTCTTTGTAGCGCGAAGGCGAGCGGTGCTCATCTCAACCCAGCCCTTACACTGGGGCTTGCCACAGCCGGCAAATTTGAGGGTAGCGCTGTCGGCTATATCATTGCTCAAATGCTTGGCGCGATGGCAGGAGCAACCCTCGTCTATGGCTTTTACCGAGCACACTTTATTGCCACCGACAATGCAGACGACAAGCTCGCTTGTTTTTGCACTGCGCCGAACATTCGTGGTGCCATGCAAGCTATGTTTTGTGAAGCTCTCGGGACGTTTGTGCTCGTCCTCGCGATTCTACTGAGCGAGTCCGCGACGTTGGAAAACATCCTAGGCGTCGATGATGCGAAACCGCCAATCCTTGGACTAGGATCTTTGGGTTTTGTGCCGGTTGCATTGTTGGTCTTCGGTATTGGACTTTCATTGGGGGGAACGACTGGGTACGCCATCAACCCAGCGCGCGACCTTGGTCCTCGTTTGATGCACTTCTTGCTACCGATCCCAGGTAAGCGCGATAGCGATTGGGAATATGCATGGATTCCAGTGTTCGGCCCAATCGCAGGTGCGTTGATTGCGGCAGCGGTGTTTTTGATTACCAGTCGATGACCAACAGTGATATAACGAGAATTGACGATGAGAACCTTCAAAGTGTATTTTTGCTTCGTGCTATTTCTCGCTTACCTATCGACTCTCAGCTCAACGAGCGATTTGAGACTTTGCGGCCAGGAGCCAGCCGACAGTTCCTCCGCCGGTTGGGCGGCAACTCAACTGGCTGAGGCCGTATTGGCCAAAAAAGGAGTGAGCGATAGTTTCTCGATCGACTTTGCAAGCTACCAAAAAAGTCTCGTCGAATTGCCGATAGGGGTCTTTGATTCTGGCGTCGGAGGCTTGACAGTACTTGAGACCCTGTTGACCTATGACCAACATACCAACGACAACGGTCAACCTGGTGCCGATGGCGTACCTGACTTCCAGAACGAGCGCTTTGTTTATCTTGGCGATCAAGCGAACATGCCTTACGGAAATTATTCTGCAGCCGGCAAGGAAGACTATCTGCGCGAGTTAATTATGAAGGACGCGATTTTTCTATTGGGAAATCGCTATTGGCCAAACGCGAATGCGAAAGCACCGTTGTTCGACAAGCCACCTGTAAAAGCAATTGTGATTGCGTGCAACACGGCAACGGCATACGGACTGGAAGATATTCGAGCGGCCGTCGATCGTTGGAAATTGCCAGTGATGGTCCTGGGTGTGGTCGAGGCCGGTGCCGATTCTTTTGTACAGGAATTGCCCGCAAATGGTCCACCAAGCGCAGTGGCGGTCATGGCCACTGTGGGAACTTGCAGTAGTGGCGCGTATCCTCGAGCCATCGTACGTGCAGCAGGGCTCGCAGGTAAACGCAACCCGGTCGTCTGGCAACAAGGTAGCCTTGGGCTTGCGGGTGCAATCGAAGGGAACTCAGCATTTCTTGATAGCGATGCTCAGCCCTCTGCAACAGGTTCGAACAAGTCCGAGTATCAGGGCCCTGCGGTCGGAAATTCGCGAGCACCGATCGATGTTTCGTTGGCTAACGTCTATGGTTTCGAGGCCAAGGGTTTGCTCGGCGAAATGGAGCATCCTGCGACGTGGCGTCTGAATTCGGTCGAAAACTATGTTCGATACGATGTTACGACGCTCGTAGAGGGCTATCGGCAATCGGGTGCCAATCAACCACTTGAGAAGGTGATACTCGGCTGCACT